>NZ_JBNPLM010000011.1:0-58737 GCF_050313495.1 Collinsella sp. SGI.178
TTCTGCCGGCAGCTGGGGACACTCCTTGCACCGGCGTTACATCGAATGCTTGGGAAAATGCGACCCGGTTTTTGGCCGAATAGTGGGTTGCGGTTTCCGGATGGGGTGGGTTGCGGAAAGTGCGACCCGGAATATTGCTCCAAAACGGGATGTCGTTTCCCCGACGCGCCTCAAACGGAAAGTGCATCCCATTCCGGAGCCCCAAAACGGGATGCCGTTTCCGCGTGGAAGAATTGTCGCAGCTACGTTAAGCGGCGGCTCCGCTACTCGCCCAGCACCAGCGCCGCGAGCTCTGCCTGGCTGTCCACCACGTAGTCGGCGCCGGCGGCTTCCAGCTCTGCGCGGCCGCGGAAGCCCCAGCTGACGCCCGCGCTCTTAATACCGGCGTTGTGGCCGGTCAGGATATCGACATTGGAATCGCCCACATAGAGCGTGGTCGCCGGGTCGGCGCCCAGCTCTTCCATCACATGCAGCGTGACGGGTGCCTCGGGCTTGGGCGGAAACGCATCGACACGGCCCTGTACCAGCGCAAAGCGCTCGGAACCAAAATACTTCTCGATAAGCGGGGCCGCCGAGACGTGGTCCTTGTTAGTGAGCACGGCAAGCTGCACACCCGCGGCACGCAAGCGGTCGAGCATCTCGATCGTGCCGGCATAGGGGGCGGTGTGGTCCTCCTTGTGCTCGCCGTAATAAGCCCTAAACTCGGCAAGCGTCTGCTCAAACATACGGCCGTCGCCCGCGTACTCGGCGGGCATAAAGCGCTCAACCAGCTTGAGCATGCCGTTTCCCACCTTGTAGCGGTACTCGTCAACGGCAAACGTGGGCCAGCCGTGCGCCTCGCAGGTATGGTTGCCGGCGGCTGCCAGGTCCTCGAGCGTGTTGAGGATGGTGCCGTCCAGATCGAAGATCACATGGGAAAAAGCTGCTGCCATGAAAGCTCCCGTCGTTGGGTTTCAAAACGCACCCCATAATACTGGGCTTACGCGTTGGGTGTGCTTGGAATCTGAACATCTCCAGGGATATCAGGTGACATCGCGCCACTCATGAGATTCCGCCCTAGCAAATTCTCGGCAGCTGCTCTCCCACGAGCATGTCGAGGATGCGGGTAGAGCCCCAGCCGGTGCGCACGCGCACGGCGGGACGGGCGTCCGATCCAAGCGGCAGCACGCGGCCGATGATGGCGGCATTCTCGCCGTAGCGGGCGGCGCGCATGGCGGCTAGAGCCGCATCGGCTTGCTCGGCCGGCACCACGGCGACCATCTTGCCCTCGTTTGCCACCTGCAGCACATCGTAGCCGAGCATCTCACATGCCGCCTGCACGTCGGGGCGCACGGGCACGGCATCCTCGTCGATCTCCATGGCAACACCGCTGGCCTGGGCAAACTCGTTGAGTGTGGATGCCAGGCCGCCGCGCGTGGGGTCGCGGAAGCAGCGCGTGCCGGGCGCTGCGGCCAAAACGTCGGCAATCAGGTGGTTGAGCGGCGCGGCATCGCTTTCGATCGTGCTCGAAAATGCCAGGCCCTCGCGCTGGCTCATGATGGCGATGCCGTGGTCGCCGAGTGTGCCCGACACCAGGATGACATCGCCAGGCTGGCAGTTTGCACCGCTGAGCGCCACACCCGCAGGCACTTCGCCCACGCCGGCGGTATTGATGTAGACGCCGTCGGCCCCGCCGCGCTCGACCACCTTGGTGTCGCCCGTGATTATGGACACGCCCGCCTCGCGCGCCGTCTCGGCCATCGTCTGCACAATCTGGCGGAGCTTATCCATGGGATAGCCCTCTTCGAGGATAAAACCGCACGATAGGTAGCGCACGTTGGCGCCCGAGGTCGCGACATCGTTGACGGTTCCGCACACGGCGAGACGGCCGATGTTGCCACCGGGGAAGAACTGCGGCGAGACTACAAAGCTGTCGGTCGACATGGCGATGCGCCCGCTCGCGGGCAGCGCGGCGACGCCGGCGTCGTTGCCTTCGAGCAACTCGGGCGCCCCAAAGGCATCCAAAAAGACCTCATCGATGATGCGTTTCATCATCTGACCGCCGGAGCCATGGCCCAAAAGGACGGTGCTATCGGTGGCAGTACGGGACATATCGAAAACTCCAATCGTGGGTGGTGCCAGTGTGCGGGTGCGTCCGGACTAGTTGCGGTAGCGGTAGTACGCCGCGCAGCTGCCTTCGGAGCTCACCATGCACGGGCCGACGGGGTGCTCGGGCGTGCAGGTGCGGCCAAAGAGCGGGCAGCCGCTCGGCGTAATGGCCCCGCGCAGCACGTCGCCGCAGCGGCACCCACGCGGCTCGACCGTCGCCTCAACGGGCACGTCAAAGCGGGTACGGGCATCAAAGCGCGAGAACTCAGGGCGGATGGAAAGGCCCGAGTTGGCAATTGGCCCCAGCCCGCGCCATGTGGTGTCGCATGGCTCAAACACCTGCTCGACCAGCTGTCGCGCCACGGGGTTGCCGCCTGCGTTGACGCCACGGCGGTAGGCGTTGTCGATCGCGGGCCTGCCCTCGACAACCATCTGGACCAGCATGCAGATGCCCTGCAGGATGTCGACCGGTTCAAATCCCGTGACCACGCCCGGGGTATCGAACTCGTCGACCAAAAAGCTAAAGGGCGCCAAGCCCGTGATGGTGGCGACGTGGCCCGGCAGGATAAAGCCGTCGATGGCGGTCTCGGGATCGTTGGCGATGGCGCGCAACGCCGGCGGCGTGGTCTTGTGGGCGCAATAGACCGAAAAGTTCAAAAGCCCGCGCGCCTCGGCCTCCAAGATGGCAGCGGCGATGGTGGGCGTCGTAGTCTCAAAGCCCACGCCCATAAAAATGACCGGACGATCGGGGTTTTGCTCGGCAATGTCGAGCGCATCGAGCGGGGAGTAGACGATGCGGATATCGCGCCCTGCCGCCTTTTGCGCTGCGAGCGAGGTGGACGATCCGGGCACGCGCATCATGTCGCCAAAGGTGGTGATGATGGCGCCGTCTATGTTGGCGAGCGCGATCGCGTGGTCGATGTCACGGTTGGCAGTAACGCAGACGGGGCAGCCCGGGCCGCTCAGCAGCTTGAGCCCGGCCGGCATAATGGAGCGAAAGCCATAGCGGCCGATGCTCACGGTGTGCGTGCCGCAGACTTCCATAAGGTTGATGGTACGGTCGCCGACAAGACCGCGAATGCGTTCGATGAGCTCGCGGGCCAGCTTGGAATTGCGAAATGCCGAAAAGTCGATACCGGAGCGAGCCGGCTGTCCGGCCGCCACTAGTATGCCTCGGCCGGGTTGCTGGCCAGTTGGTCTTCTTCGGCCAGTTCGGTCATGGCATTAACGAGCTCGAGTGTTTCTTGCGCTTCCTGCTCGTCGACGATCTGGATGCCAAAGCCGGCGTGTACGAGAATATAGTCGCCAACCTGCGCCGTCGGCACGAGTCGCAGCGACACCGGACGCTCGACGCCCATCATATCGACGGTGGCCTTGAGGCCGTCGTCGCGTTTGACTACTTTACCGGGGACGGCAAGGCACATATTGTTCCCCTTTTAGACGTTTTGCGCTGGATAGGCGCTCAATAATCCATCAGTTGATGGTAGCGCTCGCGGGGTTCGCGGGCAAACGCGTTACGCCTGTGAGACGGCTGGGCACAGCGGTGTGCGAGAGCGAGCTACTGCGATGCGATCTGCGCAAGACGAGCGCTTGCGACCGCCGCCTGACCGTAGGCGATGCAGCCGTCATTGACGGGCACGGTATGGGGGATAAGGACAGTAAGACCTGCGCTTTTGAGCTCGCGGGTGAGGAGCTGGAGCAGAAGTCGGTTCATGAACACGCCGCCCGAGAGCGCAACGGTATCGAGGCCTTCACGGGTGCAGATCTCGCTGGCGATGCGTGCCGAGGAGCGCGCGACGGCGACATGGAAGTCGAGTGCGAGCCTGTCGGCGGGCACACTGGCTCTGGTTCCCTCCAAAAGTGCCGCAAAAAGTGAGCTGGGGCTCAGGACGAGAGACCTGCTCGAGGTTGCTTGGACAGTTAGTTCAGATTTGTACTTTTTAGAGTGGTAATGGGTGGTATAAATCGTCTGCGAGGGCCCCGAATGGGTTGATTTGGGGTATCCGGCGGGCGAATTAACCGCAAATGAGGTGCCTGGAGAGCCCTCTTCGGGGTAATCTGAGTCAAAACCGTTGGTTAGAGGGTCTGTTTTTAATACAAATCTGAACAAACTGTCCAGTCGCAATGGGTCAGATGCGGAACAGCCGTCTTTATCGCCGGGAACATGGGTAATTTTGCTGCCGAGCGCGCGCCAGGCGGCGGCTTCGAGTTCGATGGCGGGCTCGCCTTCGTAGGTTGCCTGCCCGCAAATGCCCAAAACTGCAGCGGCGGCGTCAAAGAGACGCCCCATACTGCTCGTGCGTGGGCTGTTGATGTTCCGCTCGATCATCGTTGCCGTCACGCTGCGTGTTTGCTCGTCTAGGCCGTCCAAGAGCCGCTCGGCCCCCGGATGTTCAAGCAGGCCGAGCTCACTGAGCAGGGCAAAGGCGTTGCGGCGGGCGTCGCGCACGGAGGCCGCCCCGCCGGGGAGCGTCCAGGTGCGCAAATGCGCGGCGCGCTCAAAGCCGCCAAGGCTGGCAACAAGAAACTCGCCGCCCCAAATGGTCCCATCGGTGCCGGCGCCGGTGCCGTCAAAGGCGATGCCAAGGACGCGCGCGTCGGTTGTAAGCTGGCCCGCGGCAATCGCCTCTGCCATTACGCTCGCGATGTGCGCATGATGGTGCTGCACCTCGACGAGCGGCAGATTGCATTTTCGCGCCTGCTCGCGCGCCCATTGGCTCGACAGATAGCTGGGGTGTAGATCGCAGGCCAAGGCGGCGGGCGCCAAGTCAAAGAGATCTTCCAAGCGCGTGCGCGCGGCGTTCCAGGCATCGAAGGTCCTGCCGTTTTCAACATCGCCGATATACTGCGATACAAAACAGGTTGCCTCGCCGTTCGTCCCTTCACGCGTGAGCGCAATCGTGGCCTTTTGTTGTGGCCCGCAGGCGAGCACGCAGGACGGAGCGCCGTCGAGCGCCGGCAACGGCAGCGGCTGGGGTGCATATCCGCGAGCGCGGCGAACGGGCATGGCGACCCCACCGACCACGCGCACCACGGAATCATCGTAGCGCGAGAGAATCGCACGGTCGTTGCCAAGTAGCGCGTCAGCGATGCCGGCGGCAACAAGGTGCTCCCATGCAAGGGTATCATCGGTCTCGATGGGTTCTTCGCTCAGGTTTCCGCTGGTCATGACGAGCGCGTGCATACCGCGGGCTTCTGCCGCGGCAAGCAACAGATGCTGAAGCGGGGTGTAGGGGAGCATAACGCCAAGCTCAGGAAGGTTGTGCGCGACGGACGGCGCGAGCGCGTTGGGGGAGCCGCCGCTCTCGCAAACGGCACGTCGGTGCAGCAGCACGATGGGGCGAATGCTGCCGGTCAGCAAGCCGCGTTCAACGTCGTTGACATGGCACAGGCGTTCAGTATCGGCAAGGCCGCGTACCATGACGGCAAGCGGTTTGTTGCTGCGGCGTTTGCGGCGGCGAAGCTCGGCTACCGTCTTCTCGTTGGAGGCGTCGCATGCCAAGTGAAATCCGCCCAGACCCTTGATGGCGATGATACCGCCGTTGGCCAGCAGCTCAACACAGCGGTCGATAATGGCGTCGCTGGTCTTGCGCGTGGTGCCGACGGTCAGCGACACGGCGGCTTCGCCGGCCTCGCGCCACGTAATGTGCGGCCCGCAATCAAAGCAGGCATCGGGCTGCGCGTGAAACCGCCGGTCAAGCGGGTCGCCATACTCTGCGGCACAGGTGGGGCACATGGGAAAGCAATCCATCGAGGTGGCCGCTCGGTCATAGGGCAGCGACCGGATGATGGTAAAGCGCGGTCCGCAGTTGGTGCAGTTGATAAAGGGATAGTGAAAGCGTCGGTCGGCGGGGTCGAACAGCTCGTGCAGGCAGTCGTCGCACGTGGCGATGTCGGGCGAGACGAGCGTCGTGTGGGCGGTTTGATCCTGCGATGCCACAATGCGAAAGCCCCGCTCGTTGGCGGCGTCCCAGTCGCCGGGCGCTAGGTCCATAACCTCGACATGCTCCACACGAGCCGCCGCAGGCGTATGCTCGGAAAGCGCGGCGACAAATTCGTCGAGCGCCTCGCTTAGAGCGTGCGCCTCGATATGCACGCCATCGCCCGCGTTAAGCACCCAGCCGCAAATGCCGTGCGCCATGGCCTCGCGATACACAAACGGTCGCATGCCGACGCCCTGCACAATGCCCGTTACATGGATATGCGCATGTCGCATGCGACCCTCCTTCATCGAGACCTGCCAAAAAGGGACAGGTTTATTTTGGTAGGTAAAACGTTAAACCTGCCAAAACAAACCTGTCCCTTCTTGGCAGGTGCGCCGCGCAAAGACCCGCTACAGCCCCAGGCTCTGCTCGGTGGCGGCGCAGGTGAGCTCGCCGTGCTTAACGCCGCGCAGGCCCAGCAGACGGTCGGCCAGCTCGTAGACACGTTCGCCGCGACCCTTAAGCGCCAGAATCTCCAAGCAGTTGTGGTGGTCCAGATGCACGTGCATGGTCGAGACAATCTCGTCGGTGTAGTCGTGCTGCACCTCGTCCAGGCGGCGCGTCAGGTCGCCGGTGTGATGGTCGTAAATCATGGTGAGCGACCCGATGACCTGCTCGTCGGGCGTTCGCATCTGCTCCTTGGCAATGGAGGCGCGAATCAGGTCGCGCACGGCCTCGGAGCGGTTGGCAACGTCGCCGCGGCGCGCGATTTGCTCGTCAAAGAGGCGCAACAGGTCGTCGGGCGCGGTGACCGAAAAACGGACCAGCTCGGAGGCGGAGCTGCTGCAACGGCAGCCCACGTCGCCGGTCGGCCCGTGCGGATGCTCGTGCTCGCAGGCGTGCTCGTGCTCGGCCACGCTACACCAGCTTTACGGAGCCAACGGAGTTATGGTCGGCCTCGATGGCCTCCTCGTAGCCCTCGAGTGCGTCGTGCGCCTCGTGGAGCGCCGCCATGGCGGCCTCGAGCTTGGCGCCAATGCGCTCCATGTCAAAGTTCTCGGTCGCATGCAGCAGCTGATGGCTCCACTCGTGGGCGAGCTCGATCGTGTCGTCGACCTGCTTGACGCTCATGGCAAGCTGGCTCATGTTCATTCCGACGTCATGCATGGGAATCTCCTTTTGTACGGGTCTAATCAGTGGTTCAGATTCTACTACGCCCGCTTTACGCATCGCCGCATAAGAAAACGGGTGCGAGTCCGTCTGACCCGCACCCGTTCACTGGGGGCTGTTTGTGATTACCATACTATCCGTGGTCGCGGGCGCAACACCCGGCTCTCCGGCGAGCGGCACAAAACCACTCATGGACGGCAACAAATGACCGGCGTATTACAGGTGCTTCTCAAGCAGCGCCTGCAGCCTGGCCTTGGGCAGCGCACCGACGGAGCGGTCGATTTCCTCGCCGTTCTTAAAGACAACCAGCGTGGGGATGCTCATAACGCCAAACTTCATGGCCAGGTCCTGATTGTCGTCGACGTTGCATTTGGCGACGGTAATCTTGCCGGCCAGCTCGTCGGCCACTTCGTCAACAATGGGCGAGAGCGAACGGCAGGGACCGCACCACGGTGCCCAAAAATCAACCAGCACGGGAAGGCTGCCGTTAACGACGGAATCGAAATTCTCGGGGGTAATCTGCTTAATGTCAGCCATGGTGACCTCCATAGTGCGACGCGGCTCGGCCGCGTAAAACTCAGTACGACCGTGCTTATACCCAACGGCCCGCAATGCAACCACTCGCGGGCGGCTCTTTTATATAATGGTGGGCATTCAAACGATTGGAGAGCGCATGCCCACGTCACAAAGCCAGAAAAAAGAAGCCATCGCCCAGGCGGCCGAGCAGGAGCTCGCATCGCTCGCGGGTCGCGGCGTGCGTATCGCGGGTAACGCGTGCTCGCCGATTGTGCTGGTAAAAGGTGATTTGGACGATGCCGAGCGTGCGGGTGGCGAGCTGGCTGCCGGTCCAGACGGCGCCGCGTTGCGTAAGGCGCTCGGCGCCATCGGTTACGCGCCCGAGGATTTCTGCGTGCTGGCAAGTGTTGCCGGCGCGGGCGACGGGGCGGTTGCGGCGGGCGAGGACCTGCCGTGCGAGCTGTTCCGCGAGGCGCTCGAGGCCTTGGACCCCGAGGCGGTCCTGCTGTTGGACGATCGCGCGGCCGATACCATGCGCGAGACCTACGCAGACATGCTCGTGGCAATCGACGACTTTGATACCGCCATGCTCAAGCCCGGCTTGGTCGCCCACGTGCAGGGTCGTCGCGTACTCGCGCTCGACGGCTTTGAGGCCGCGCTCACTGACAGAGCCGCCAAGCAGCGCATGTGGGCCTACATCAAGCAGCTGACCCCGGCCGCCGCGCCGCTGTAGCGGACTGGCGCCGGCAAGGCGGTCCTGATGGGTCGAGCGCGGCGCCGACTTGTCGCGCCCTTACATCACTGCACGAAGCTCAAACCGATTGCCGTGAATGCGAAACTGGCAGTTGCCGTTCATGCGCTCGACGGCAAGCTTAATGCTCCTGGTGCCAAAGCCGTGTCCGGTGTGCCCGGCTACGGGCATGCCGTCGACCATGCGCGGCGGCCGTCCAAAGATGCCTCCTGCGTTATCGAGAGCTCGACTGTCCTCAGCTTGCCAGTTCGAAAATGGACCCGCCCCAAGATTGAATCCTTATTCCAACTTTACACCTGGCTTTACAGCTGTCTTGTCAGCTGTAAAGCCAGGTGGCATACTAAAGCCCCAAGATTCGCCAAAAGAGAGGGGCCTTGATGGCACAGAGCGCGAACATGGATGCATCGGAGCTTGCACGCGATATCGCGGCCGGCCTGGCATCGGCAACGACGGCAACGGAGCGCGCGGCACTGGTGCCCGCAGAGCTCGTCGAGGCCATTCATCGGCTAAAAACCCAACGTGACGCAGTGATTCTGGCGCACTATTATGTGGCGCCCGAGGTTCAAGCTGTGGCCGATTACGTCGGCGACAGCTTCTACCTGGCAAAGCTCGCCAAGAGCCTGCCGCAGCAGACTATCGTGCTGTGCGGCGTGGAGTTTATGGGCGAGAGCGCCAAGCTGCTCAACCCCACCAAGACCGTGCTGCTGCCCGAGCCGGGCGCGGACTGTCCCATGGCGCACATGGTCAAGCACGAGACGGTCGACGCGGCGCGCGCCGAATATGGCGACGACCTGGCCGTGGTGTGTTACGTCAACTCGACGGTCGAGATCAAGAGCTGGAGTGACGTGTGCGTTACCAGCTCTAACGCCGTCAAGATCGTCTCCGAGCTGCCGCAGCAGCACATCTTGTTCATTCCCGACCAGAACCTGGGTCGCTTTGTGGCCGAGCAGGTGCCCCAAAAGCACGTCATCCTCAACAACGGCTACTGCCCGCGCCATCACATCATCACCGTCGAGCAGATCGTCGACGCACAGGAGGCGCACCCCGACGCGCTCGTGCTGGCGCACCCCGAGTGCAAGGCCGACGTCCTGGCCGAGGCCGACTACATCGGCTCCACTGCCGGCATCATCAAGTATGCCGAGGAGTCGGACGCGAGCGAGTTTATCATCGTGACGGTCCGCGGCGTGCTCTACGAGCTCGAGCGGCGCTGCCAGGGCACCGGCAAGAAGTTCTACTTCCCCGCGGTGCAGCCCACCTGCGTCAACATGGATCTCATCACGCTCGAAAAGCTCGTGCGCTGCCTGGAGACGGGCGAGGGCGAGGTGCAGATCGGCGTGTCGGATGAAGCCGCCGACCAGGCCAAGCTCACGCTCGACCGCATGCTCGAATACGCGGCGCGCTAGAACGATGTGACATGAGGGACCATCCCTTATGTCACATTGCAAGGGAGAGGATTCCTGTGGAAACCAAACAATGCCCCGACATGGAGTGCGATGTCGTCATTGCCGGTTGCGGCGTGGCGGGCCTATACGCGGCCCTCAATCTGCCGACGAGCACGCGCGTGATCATGCTCTCCAAGGGTGCTGTCGACGAGTGCGATTCGATGCTCGCGCAGGGCGGTATCTGCGTGCTTCCCGAAGGCTCTGACTACGACGCCTTCTTTGAGGACACCATGCACGCCGGCCACTACGATAACCGCCGCGAGAGCGTCGACATCATGATCCGCTCGAGCCGCTCGGTCATCAACGACCTGCTGGCCATGGGCGTGGACTTTGAGCGCAAGGCCGACGGCAGCCTCGACTTTACCCGCGAGGGTGCGCACAGTCGCCCGCGCATCGCCTTCCATGCCGACATTACGGGCAAGGAAATCACGACCAAGCTCCTCCAGGCCGTTCGCAAGCTGGATAACGTGCAGATTTTGGAGCACGTGGCCATGACCGACATTCTGACGGGCGAGCGTGATGGCGCCACGGCGTGCCTCGGCGTCGTCGCCGTTCCCGTGGACGAGGACAACTCGGTTCGCCCCGCCGACGAGCTGGCAAATGCCGCCGAGGGCGTGCATGCCGGCGAGCCGTTTAAGATCCATGCCCGCCACACGCTGTGGGCGACAGGCGGCATCGGCGGCGTGTACGACCACTCGACCAACTATCCGCAGCTCACGGGCGATGCCTGCTACATCGCCCAGGAGCATGGCATTAAGATGGAGCACCTGGACTACGTGCAGATTCACCCCACGGGACTGTTCTCGCCGCAGCCGGGCCGCACCTTCCTGATCAGCGAGAGCTGCCGCGGCGAGGGCGCGATTTTGCTTAACGCCGCCGGCGAGCGTTTTACCGACGAGTTGCAGCCGCGCGACGTTGTCACCGCCGCTATTCGCGAGCAGATGAAGCAGGATGGTACCGAGCACGAGTGGCTGAGCTTTGCCCCCGTTGAGCGCGACGTGGTAACCGGACACTTTGCCAACATTCGCGCACGCTGCCTGGAGGACGGCCGCGACATCTTGGACGAGCCCATTCCCGTCACACCCACGCAGCACTACTTTATGGGCGGCGTGTGGATCGACAAGGACGGCCGCACCTCGATGCCCGAGCTCTACGCCGCCGGCGAGACGGCCTGCAACGGCGTTCACGGCAAGAACCGCCTTGCATCAAACAGCCTGCTCGAGGCGCTGGTCTGGGGTCGTCGCGCCGCGTGGCACATGCGTACCGGCCAGTCGCTCGCCGTGGAGCAGGCGGGCGAGCCCGCGCTCGATGGCCGTCATCGCGCCCTGAGCGCCGACACCCTGGCAATCGATGATTTGGCCCGTGCCGCCGGCACGCAGGCCGTGGAGGAGTAGACCATGAACCCCATTACCATGAAGCTCGTCGTCGATGATCTGATTTTGCAGGCTCTGCGCGAGGACATTACGTTTGAGGATGTGAGCACGGCGAGCGTGTGCCCCACGGCGCGTCCCGCCACGGTGGAGCTCATCGCCAAGGCCGATGGCATCATCGCGGGCCTGGATGTGTTCGCTCGTACCTTTGAGCTGCTGGATTCGCAGAGCTCGGTGCTGTTTGACGTTGCCGATGGCGACGAGGTGCACGCCGGCGACCATGTGGGCCAGGTACGCGGCGATGCACGCGTGCTGCTTTCGGGCGAGCGCGTGGCGCTCAACTACCTGCAGCGCATGAGCGGTATCGCTACCTATACGCACCAGATGGCTGCGGCGCTCGAGGGCACCAAGACCGTGCTCGTCGACACGCGCAAGACCACGCCGGGTATGCGCGTCTTCGAGAAGGCCGCGGTCGAGATCGGCGGCGGCAGCAACCACCGCTACAACCTGTCGACGGCCGTCATGCTCAAGGACAACCACATCGACGCCGCCGGCGGCGTGACGCGTGCGATCGAGATGGCGCGCGCCCATGCATCGTTTACCGCGACGGTCGAGATCGAGTGCGAGAACCTGGACATGGTGCGCGAGGCCGTGGAGGCCGGCGCCGACATCATCATGCTCGACAACATGACCCACGATGACATGGCTGCCGCGATTGAGCTTATTGCCGGTCGCGCCAAGACCGAGTGTTCGGGCAACGTGGATGCCGGCAATATCCGTGCGCTTGCCGACCTGGGCGTTGACTTTATTAGCTCGGGGGCGTTGACGCACTCTGCGCCGATTCTCGACCTCTCGCTTAAGCACCTGCGTCTGCTGGACGGTAAATAATGGACGCCCGCGAGCGTCGCCGTGCCATCATGGGCGTGCTCGAGCGAGCCAAAGACCCCGTCTCCGGCAGTACGCTTGCTCGCGAGGTGGGTGTGAGCCGCCAGGTTGTCGTGCAAGACATCGCCCTGCTGCGCGCCGATGGGCACGATATCGTGGCGACCAATCGCGGCTACGTGCTGCAGGAGGCCCCCAGCAGCCCCGCCGTGCCCACGCGCCTGGTCAAGGTTCGCCATAGCGTGGAGCAGACAGGCGATGAGCTCACGAGTATCGTCGACGCCGGAGGCGCCGTGCTCAACGTAATCGTCAACCACCGCGTGTACGGTAAGATCACGGCCGACCTGGACATCCGCAATCGTCGCGATGTTGAGCGCTACCTGCACGATATCGAGAGCGGCAAGAGCTTTCCACTACTAACGGTGACGAGCGGCTATCACTTCCATCGCATCGCGGCAGAGGATGAGCAAGCCCTCGACGAGATCGAGGCTATGCTCAAGGAGAAGGGCTATCTGGCAGACCTGATGCCCTACGAAGACGATCTGTCGTAGCCGACGCTGCAAACGCCCCTAAGCGGCAATCTGACGTTCAATCGTCGGTCGCGTACAAAAGTACGCTTCTCTTCTCTTTCGCGTCACCTTGCTCGCTTAGGGGCGTTTTCGCTGACTTATGCTCAACCTGCGACGGTGCCAAATTAGCTATCCGCACAAAAAAGAGGCCTCTGCGGCGATGCGGAGGCCTCCTTTTTTGTGCACGGTGTACTTGTGAGTGTGCAAGTGGGGGAGTTGTTACTCCTCGACGATCTCGGTGATCGCGCCGGCGGGGCAAGCGTCCTGGCAAGCGCCACAGGCGACGCAGGAGTCCTCGTCAGCAACGGTAGCGACGTCCTGGAGCTCCAGAACGCCAGCGGGGCAGGAGTCGACGCAAACGCCACAAGCGATGCACTCGTCGGCATCAATTACGGGATGAGCCATGGTAGTTTCCTCTCTGTTGACCGACGCTACAGGCGATGCGCGCCGGTTTGATTCGGGCAAAAACATACCACGTGAGCGACCGTTTGCAATACCCTCTGGCCGGCATCTTCATACCATTCGCCGAGTATGCCACGGCTTACTAAGAAACGCACAGGTGAGGCTGGTGAGCTGTGCAAATGTTAGCTAAAGGTGACTCGAATTATTGAGCAATTGAGTGGGCTTTCGGAAAGCGCATCCCGTTATCTGGTCGAAAAACGGGTCGCAGTTTCCGGTTGGGCCCGCTAGCGGAAACTGCGACCCGGTATTAGCTCTCAAAACGGGATACAGTTTCCGGTTGAGCCTTCAGACGGAAACTACGACCCGGAATCCACGCTCAAACCGGGACGAGCTTTCCGTAAAGCAGCCCCAAGCACCCCCGGCCCAAACCTCAGCCATCTCTACATAGATCTCGATAGATTTGCCGAGAACTCAATCAGCGCATCTACCTGCGTATTCGAGAACCTAAACTCTAAGTGATAAGAAATCTTATATGAATTGACTTAGATTTTGTATATTCCGGTCCATAAGGGGATACACTACATCCTGAAAGACAAACCGAAAGACCGCTTGGCAGACCGCCGAGTCGGTGCAAACGCACAAGAGAGAGGGAATTTCTAATGGGCAAGATTCTTGGTATCGACCTTGGTACTACTAACTCCGCAATGGCCGTTCTCGAGGGCGGTTCTCCGACCATCATCGTGAACGCCGAGGGCGACCGCACCACCCCGTCTGTCGTGGGCTTCCGTGCCGACGGCGACCGCGTCGTGGGCAAGGCCGCTAAGAACCAGGCGGTCACCAACCCCAAGAACACCGTGTTCTCCATCAAGCGCTTCATGGGCCGCAAGTACTCCGAGTGCACCTCCGAGCTCAAGACCGTGCCGTATGAGGTCAAGGAGGGCCAGGGTGGCCGTGCCGTCGTCGACATCGAGGGCAAGGAATACACCGCCGAGCAGGTGAGCGCCATGACGCTCGCAAAGATGAAGGCCGACGCCGAGAAGTATCTGGGCGAGACCGTCACCGACGCCGTCATCACCGTCCCGGCCTACTTCAACGACGCCCAGCGCCAGGCCACCAAGGACGCCGGTAAGATCGCCGGCCTCAACGTTAAGCGTATCGTCAACGAGCCGACCGCTGCCGCTTTGGCCTATGGCCTGGACAAGCAGGGCT
This sequence comes from Collinsella sp. SGI.178, assembly GCF_050313495.1. Classification (NCBI taxonomy): domain Bacteria; kingdom Bacillati; phylum Actinomycetota; class Coriobacteriia; order Coriobacteriales; family Coriobacteriaceae; genus Collinsella; species Collinsella sp. SGI.178. Next base: position 14,323 of record NZ_JBNPLM010000011.1, read on the forward strand.
CCGATCAGCGCATCCTGGTCTTCGACCTGGGCGGCGGTACCTTCGACGTCTCCATCCTCGACCTCGCCGACGGCGTGTTTGAGGTTCTGTCCACCTCGGGCGACAACCACCTGGGCGGCGACGACTGGGATCAGCGCGTCATCGACTGGATGGCCGATAAGTTCCAGCAGGAGAACGGTGTCGACTTGCGTCAGGACCCCATGGCCCTGCAGCGTCTGAAGGAGGCCGCCGAGAACGCCAAGAAGGAGCTCTCCGCCGCCCAGCAGTCCACTATCAACCTGCCGTTCATCACCATGAACCAGTCCGGCCCGCTGCACCTCAACTACACGCTGACCCGCGCCGAGTTCGAGAAGATCACCCGCGACCTGCTCGAGCGCTGCAAGCAGCCTGTCACCAACGCCCTGCGCGACGCTAACCTTAAGCTCTCCGATCTGACCGAGGTCATCCTCGTCGGCGGCTCCACCCGTATGCCCGCCGTCCAGGAGCTCGTCAAGACCATGACCGGCAAGCAGCCCAACATGTCCGTGAACCCCGACGAGGTCGTTGCCGACGGCGCTGCCGTCCAGGGCGGCGTGCTCACCGGCGACGTCGAGGGCATCCTGCTGCTCGACGTTACCCCGCTGTCGCTGGGCGTCGAGACCATGGGCGGCATCATGACCAAGATGATCGACCGCAACACCACGATTCCGACCTCCAAGACCGAGGTCTACTCCACCGCTGCCGACAATCAGACCAGCGTCGAGATCAACGTGCTCCAGGGCGAGCGCGAACTTGCCCGCGACAACAAGTCGCTCGGTAAGTTCCAGCTGACCGGTATCCCGGCTGCCCGCCGCGGCGTGCCGCAGATCGAGGTCACCTTCGACATCGACGCCAACGGCATCGTCAAGGTCTCCGCTAAGGACAAGGGCACCGGCAAGGAGCAGCAGATCACCATCTCCGGCTCCACCGCTCTGTCCGACGAAGAAGTCGATCGTATGGTCAAGGACGCCGAGGCTCATGCCGAGGAGGACAAGAAGCAGAAGGAAGAGGTCGAGGTCCGCAACCAGACCGACAGCCTGTGCTACTCCACCGAGCAGACCCTCAACGAGCTGGGCGACAAGGTTTCCGCCGACGTGAAGTCCAAGGCCGAGGCCGCTATCGCCGATGCCAAGAAGGCGCTCGAGGGCTCTGACGTCGAGGCCATCAAGGCCGCTGGCGAGTCCCTGCAGTCCGTGGCTTACGAGCTGGCTCAGGTTGTCTACGCCGACGCTCAGCAGCAGACCGACGGTGCCGCCGGCGCCCAGCCTGCCGACGATGACGTCGTCGACGCCGACTACGAGGTTGTGGACGACGAGGACAAGTAATCATGTCCGCCCGTAAAGCTCGCACGGAGGCGGCTGCCGTTGGAGCCGCCCCCGTTGACTCTGAGGAGAAGGACGTGAAGATTCCCGTAGAGGCCGTCGACGATACCGAGGCCAACGAGGCCGAGGCCGCCGAGGCTGTCGAGAACCAGGTAGAGGATTCCAACAAGGAGGCGACGATGACCGAGGACGAGATGGTGGAAGCCGCTATCCGCGCCGGTGAGGAAGCCGCCGACAACGACTTTAAGCTCAAGTTCGAGCAGGCCCAGAAGGAGCTTGCCGACGTGCGCAATGAGCTCGATGCCGCGGCAGAGGCTCAGAAGGCTGCCGAGGACAAGGCGAAGGACGCCACCGAGCGCACCGCCCGTCTGCAGGCCGACTGGGAGAACTTCCGTCGCCGCACCGCCAGCGAGCGTATCGCCGAGCGTGAGCGCGCGACCGAGAAGCTCGTCACTGCGCTGCTGCCGGTGGTCGACGATATCGAGCGCGCGATCGACCATGCTCGCAGCCAAGAGCTTTCCGACGACTTTAAGCAGTTCGTCGACGGCGTCGACGCGGTGCATGCCAAGCTACTCGATGTGTTTGCGCACGAGGGCGTTGAGCCCATCGACCCCAAGGGCGAGGCGTTCGATCCGCTCGAGCACCAGGCTGTGGGTCGCGTCGAGGACTCGTCGCAGTACGACGAGACCGTCAACGACGTGTACCAGAAGGGCTACCGCATGGCGGACCGCATCCTGCGTTCCGCGATGGTGACGGTGACCTACGGTGGCGAAAAGCGCCCCGCACCGGAGCCCGAAGCGGCGCCCGAGGATGCTGCGGCCGATACGGCCGAGAGCACCGAGGAGTAATTGAGAAGGGCCCCGGGGCAACACCCGGGGCCCTTTCTGGCCTAGTGCCATATGAAAGCATGAACCGCCGCCCGCTGGGCGACGGATAAAACAGGAGAGGAGCTACGATGGCTGCAGGCAAAACCTTCTATGACATCCTGGGCGTATCCAAGAGCGCCTCCGACAAAGAGATCAAGAGCGCGTTTCGCAAGCTCGCGCAAAAATATCACCCCGACGCCGGCGGCGACGAGGCCAAGTTCAAGGAGATCAGCGAGGCCTACGAGACGCTTTCGGACGAGAAGAAGCGCAAAGAGTACGACCAGATGCTCATGTTTGGCGGCATGCCGGGCGCAGGCGGCGCGTATGGCGGCGGCTACGGTGCCGGCGCGGGTGCCAGCGGCTGGGGCGACATCTTCGACAGCATCTTTAGCGGCAACGGCGCCTGGGGCAGCGATTGGGGCTCGGGCTTTGCCGGGGCTGCGGGCGCTGCCGGTGCCGGCGCGGGTCGCAGCCGCGCTCGCAAGGGCGGCGACCTGTCGCTGACCGTCGATGTGACGGCCGAGGACGCGTTTCGCGGCGTGACGCACAAGGTCACCTATCGCATTCCCTCGACAGGCGAGCAGCAGACCATTACGGTCTCGGTGCCCGCGGGCGCGGTCGACGGCGGCAAGCTACGCTACAAGCGTCGCGGCGAGTATGGCGTCGCCGGCGGCGAGCGCGGCGACCTGGTCGTGACCACGCATGTGGAGGAGCACCCGCTGTTTAAGCGCAAAGGCGCCGACGTGACCATGGAGGTACCGGTCTCGGTCTACGAGGCGGCGCTCGGCTGCACGGTGGACGTGCCCACGCCCGGCGGTGCGACGGTCCGTTTGAAAGTGCCTGCGGGTACCCAGACGGGCAAGAAGTTCCGCTTTAAGGAGATGGGGGCGCCCGACGTTAAGCACCGTGGCCGTACGGGCGCGCTGCTCGTCGAGATCAAGGTACAGGTTCCCACGAACCTATCCGATGACGAGCGCGATGCCATGACCAAGCTGCGCGAGGCCGACACGCGCGACTACCGCGAGAAAGTTAACCGTTACAAGGCGACGTTCTAGGGCGGTCGCGGTGCACGCCCACGCCCGCGGGCTTATGATGGACGATAACGAGACGGAAAGGGGTCAGGTAGCATGGCCGAGGACAATAGGAACAAACCGCTGTACATGATCAGCGTGGCGGCCGAGCTGACCGGCATGCATCCGCAGACTCTGCGCGTCTACGAGTCCAAGGGTCTGGTGAACCCCCAGCGCTCGGGCGGCAACACGCGCCTGTATTCGCGTGCCGATATCGAGCGCCTGGAGCTCATCAACCAGCTGACCGACGAGGGCATCAACCTTGCCGGCGTGGTGCGCATCCTCGATATGAAGGAGCGTGCCGAGGAGCGCGAGCGCGAGAACGAAAAGCTCCGCGCCCGCATGCGCCAGCTCGAGGACGAGCTGCACGAGTACAAGATGCAGAAGAAGATCACCTCCCTGGCCCCGCGCGATGGCTCGGTTAATCCCGAACAGGTCATGCGCAAGCTACTGGGAGCCGGCGGGGATCTCTAGGTTCCGCCGTTCTAACGAACGGCGGACCGGTCGACGCTGCGCGCCGCCCAGAGCGACAATTTGTCATTCAAAAGGCAAGGCATGACCAGAAGGTCTATGCCTTGCCTTTTTCATGCCAACTTGTTCGCTCTGGACGTCGCTCGCTGTCCGTCCTCTACCTGCGGCGTTGCCATGGTCCGGATGCGGCACTTGGGGACGTTCCTCACTTTGGAAATGCGGCCCGCTCGCTGTCCGTCCTCTACCTGCGGCGTTGCCTTGCTTCGAATGCGGTAGTCGTTGGTAGTCATTGGGGCCCGCTCGCTGTCGTTGCCAAAACATCGGTGTTGCCGGAGTAGTCATTGGGACGTTCTTAAATGACTAGTCGAAAGGGACGCTCTTGCACCAAATCTGCTGATCCACATCGGGCTCGTCCTGTACTTTACCAAGATAAAGTGAACATGCAGATTCGTAACCCATTCGCAACCGTTCTATGGCACGATATTGAACGAATGCATGCTATGCGCCCAAATTTTTTGGGCAGAGTGGGAGACAGTATGGTCAAGCTGTACGAGGACGGCATCTACCTGCGCGGCGGCAGCGAGGTTGTGCCTGCGGCCGAGGCTGCCGAGCGCGGTATTACGCAGACGCCCGAGGATGCCAAGCGCGGCACCATCGCGTATTCGATCCTCCAGGCACACAATACGTCCGGCGACCCCGAGGCGCTCAAGATTCGCTTCGATGCCATGGCGAGCCACGACATCACCTTCGTCGGCATCATCCAGACGGCGCGCGCCTCGGGCATGGAGCAGTTCCCGCTGCCCTACGTGCTCACCAACTGCCATAACTCGCTGTGCGCCGTGGGCGGCACCATCAACGAGGACGACCACGTCTTTGGCCTTTCCGCGGCCAAAAAGTACGGCGGCATCTTCGTTCCGCCGCACATCGCCGTCATCCACTCCTTTATGCGCGAGAACTTCGCCGGTTGCGGCAAGATGATCCTGGGCTCCGACTCGCACACCCGCTATGGCGCCCTGGGCACCATGGCCGTGGGCGAGGGCGGCGGCGAGCTGGCAAAGCAACTGCTGCGCGACACCTACGACGTTGCCTATCCCGGCGTCGTCGCTATCTACCTCACGGGCGTCCCGCGTCCCGGCGTCGGCCCGCACGACGTGGCGCTCGCCATCATCCGTGCCGTTTTTGCCAAGGGCTATGTCAAGAACAAGGTCATGGAGTTTGTGGGCCCCGGCATCGCGAGCATGACGACCGATTACCGCAACGGCGTCGACGTCATGACCACCGAGACCACCTGCCTGTCGAGCATCTGGGCCACCGATGAGGACACGCACGCGTTTTTGGCCATGCACGGTCGCGGCGACGACTACCGCGAGCTCAAGCCCGCCGATGTCGCCTACTACGACGGTTGCGTCGAGGTCGATCTGTCGGGCATCAAGCCCATGATCGCGCTGCCATTCCATCCTTCCAACGGCTTTGAGATCGAGGAGCTCAACGAGAACCTCGAGGACATTCTGCATGAGGTGGAGCTCGAGGCCGCCAAGATCGGCGAGGGCAAGACGCACTTTAGCCTGCTCGACAAGATCGTCGACGGCAAGCTTCACGTGCAACAGGGCGTTATCGCCGGCTGCTCGGGCGGCAACTACGACTCCGTGGTCCAGGCTGCCCGCGTGCTCAAGGGCGCCAACACCGGCTGCGGCGAGTTCTCGCTGTCGGTCTATCCCACGAGCCAGCCCGTGGCACTCGAACTTACGCGTCGTGGCTATATCTACGACCTTATGGAGGCTGGCGCGATCGTGCGCACGGCGTTCTGCGGTCCGTGCTTTGGCGCCGGCGACACGCCTGCCAACAACGGCCTGTCCATCCGCCACACCACGCGCAACTTCCCCAACCGCGAGGGTTCCAAGCCGGGCAATGGTCAGCTGAGCGCCGTGGCCCTGATGGACGCTCGCTCCATTGCGGCGACAGCTGCCAACGGCGGCGTCCTGACGCCGGCGACCGACCTGCCCGAGGAGACTTGGGACGAGGCCTGCGAGTACACCTTTGACGACGCGCCGTACAAAAAGCGCGTGTACTGGGGCTTTGGCAAGGCAGAGCCTGCCGACGAGCTGGTCGAAGGTCCCAACATCAAGCCGTGGCCCGCAATGGAGCCTCTCGGCGACGATATCCTGCTCAAGGTGTGCTCCAAGATCATGGACCCGGTCACCACGACCGACGAGCTCATTCCCTCGGGCGAGACGAGCTCCTTCCGCTCCAACCCGCTGGGCCTGGCAGAGTTTACGCTCAGCCGCCGCGATCCGGCCTACGTGGGTCGTTCCAAGGAGGTCGACGCCGTGGAGAAGCGCCGCGTTGCCGGCGAGGCGGCGGGCGATCTGGCGGCACTCGATGCCGAGCTTGCCGGCGTGTTTGAGGCGCTGGCCGGCGCCGGCGTCGTGGCCGATGCCAAGGCGACTGAGTACGGCTCCATGCTCTATGCCAAGAAGCCCGGTGACGGTTCTGCCCGCGAGCAGGCCGCGAGCTGCCAGCGCGTGATTGGCGGTCTGGCCAACATCGTCCACGAGTACGCCACCAAGCGCTATCGCTCCAATGTGATGAACTGGGGCATGGTGCCCTTCCAGATGGAGGCCGAGCCCAACTTTGAGGTGGGCGACTACGTCTTCGTGCCGGGTATCCGTGCCGCGCTCGACGGTGATCTGCAGAACATCGCCGCCTACGTGGTGCGCGCCGATGGTGCGGTCGAGCAGATTGAGCTCTACATTGCCGATATGACGGCAGAGGAGCGTGCCATCGTCAAGGCCGGCTGCCTGATCAACTACAACAAGTTCAAGGCCGCTGCCGAGTAACGCACTTAATTGTCCGCCCGGGGCTTGTCCTTTCCCGCCCGCTCACGCGCTTCGCGAGGGTCGCCCGAGGGAAAGGTGTGGCAGGGGCTACCGCGACGTTCTCGTTGGGTCTTGAGGGACGCTAATAAATAGACTTGCTTGATGCCGCCTCTGTTAATGGGGCGGCTTCTTTTTTGTCGAAAACCGCCACAAAGGGGACAGGCACCTTTGTGGCGGTTCTCGGTTTGTCTCGATCTGTAACATCTTGGCTGCTAAAAGTGGGCCTGGTGTTACAGATTTAGATTTTCGATTCGGGTGTCTTCTGTTCGTCTCGATTTGTAACAGATAGAGCTCTATTTGCCGAGTAGATGTTACAGATTGAGACAAACGGGTGCCGCTGGCCATTTCATCTTGATTTGTAACATCTGGAGCCATAAACAGTCGCTAGATGTTACAGATTGAGATAGTAAGGGGACAAGTCCGCAGCGGGTGAGCGTGCCTGCTCCCTATCGCTTAATCACTCAGAAAATCTTATATATAGAGACTTAGATTTGTGTATAAGATCGTACAAAGCTGGCAACAATACTTCTCGGACAACGTGAAGCCGCCCCGTAGGGCGGCCGCCCCAAGAGAGGTGATTCCATGAGAATCGATAAGCTAGCAATGACGTCGCGCGAGGCGTTGCAGACCGCCATGAGCACGGCTGCCGACGCGCAGGCCGGCGCGGTGGAGCCGATTCACCTGCTGTCCGCCCTGCTCGGTGCCGGCGAGCGCAATATCTCCGTGATTATCGAGCGCATCGGCGCCGACGCAGCCCAGCTTGCACACTCCACGCAAGATGCCATCGACCGCGCACCCAAGGTTTCGGGCGAGGGCCAGCAGATGGGCCTGTCCAACGAGCTCGTCCGTGTCATCGAGAAGGCCGAGAAAAAGGCCACCAAGATGGGCGACAGCTTTGTAGTGACCGAGCATCTGCTGATGGCGCTTGCCGAGGACAAAGGTGAGGCGGGCCGCGTGCTGCGCGATGCCGGCGTTACCAAGGAGCGTATCGAGCAGGTCTACGAGGAGCTGCGCGGCGATGACCGCGTGACGTCCGCCGAGGACAAGACCCAGTTTGAGGCACTGGAGCAGTACGGCCGCAACATCTGCGACCTGGCCCGTGCCGGCAAGCTCGATCCGGTTATCGGCCGTACCGACGAGATCCGTCGTACTATCCAGGTCCTGTCCCGTCGCACCAAGAACAACCCTGTGCTCATCGGCGAGCCGGGTGTCGGTAAAACGGCCATCGTCGAGGGCATCGCCCAGCGTATCGTGGCCGGCGACGTGCCGAGCACGCTGCGCGACCGCGACCTCATCGAGCTCGACATGAGCGCGCTGGTCGCCGGTGCCAAGTACCGCGGCGAGTTCGAGGACCGCTTGAAGGCCGTGCTCAAGGAAGTGCAGAAGTCCGAAGGCAAGGTCATCCTGTTCATCGATGAGCTCCACACCATTGTGGGCGCGGGCGCCACCGAGGGCTCCATGGACGCCGGCAACATCCTCAAGCCTGCGCTCGCCCGCGGCGACCTGCACGCGATCGGCGCGACCACGCTCGACGAATACCGCAAGTACATCGAGAAGGACGCGGCGCTCGCCCGTCGTTTCCAGACCGTTATGGTCTCCGAGCCTACCGTTGAGGACACCATTTCGATCCTGCGTGGCCTCAAGGAGAAGTACGAGATCTTCCACGGCGTGCACATTACCGATAGCGCGCTCGTGGCCGCCGCCGATCTTTCCGATCGTTACATCGCCGACCGCTTCCTGCCCGACAAGGCCATCGACCTGGTCGATGAGGCCGCAAGCCGCCTGCGCATGGAGCTCGACAGCATGCCGGTCGAGATCGACGCCACCACGCGTCAGCTCACCCAGCTGCAGATCGAGGAACAGGCGCTCATGAAGGAGACCGACGACGCCTCCAAGGAGCGTCTGGAGACCCTGCGCCAGGAGATTGCCGAGGTTCAAGAAAAGCTCAACGTGCAAAAGGCCGGTTGGCTCAACCAAAAGAACGCCATCGACCATGTGCAGGAGCTCAAGGGCCAGCTCGATGAGGCCAAGAGCGAAGAGGAACGTGCGACGCGCAACGGAGACTTGGGCCGTGCGTCCGAGCTGCGTTACTCCGTGATTCCGGGTCTGCAACAGCAGATTCAGGATTCCGAGGCCGCGCTCGAGGCACAAAAGCAGCAGGACGGTGAAGGCCTCAACGAGCAGGTGACCTCCGACGAGATCGCCGAGGTCGTGAGCGCCTGGACCGGTGTGCCCGTCTCCAAGATGATGCAGGGTGAGCTCGACAAGCTGAAGGGCTTGGAAGGCGAGCTGCATAAGCGCGTCATCGGCCAGGATGAGGCCGTCTCCGCCGTCGCCGCGGCCGTGCGCCGTAGCCGTGCGGGCCTCTCCGATCCGGACAAGCCCATCGGCAGCTTCTTCTTCCTGGGCCCCACCGGTGTGGGCAAGACCGAACTCGCCAAGGCGCTGGCCGAGTGCCTGTTCGATGACGAGCGCGCACTCGTGCGTATCGACATGTCCGAGTACATGGAGAAGTTCAGCGTTCAGCGTCTGATCGGTGCGCCCCCGGGATACGTGGGCTACGACGAGGGTGGACAGCTCACCGAGGCCGTGCGCCGTCGCCCGTACTCCGTGATCTTGCTCGACGAGATGGAGAAGGCTCACCCGGATGTCTTCAACGTGCTGCTGCAGGTGCTCGACGACGGTCGTCTGACCGATGGTCAGGGTCGTCAGGTGTCCTTCAAGAACACGATCATCATCATGACGTCCAACGTGGGCTCCAAGGCTATCGCCGATCTTTCGGGCAAGGACGAGGAGGAGATGCGCCATCAGGTTGACGCGGCCATGGCTCAGACTTTCCGTCCCGAGTTCCTCAACCGTATCGACGATATCGTGGTGTTCCATCCGCTCGGCATGGCGCAGATCGAAAAGATCGTCGATATTCAGCTCGCCGACGTCCGCGCACGTCTGGCCAAGGAGCGCATGACGCTTGCCATCACCCCGGCGGCCAAGCAGATGCTCGCCGTGGGCGGTCTGGACCCGGTCTTTGGCGCCCGTCCGCTCAAGCGTCTGGTGCAGCGCGAGGTCGTGGACGCTATCGCCGCCGCTATCATCGACGGTACGGTGCGCGAGGGTGATCAGGTGACGGTTGACGTCGACAAGGACGGTGCCTTTACCGTCGTGTGCGATAACACGCCGTCTGCCACCTACGAGGTGCCCGACGCCGAGTAGATTGTTGGGCCATGCCTTAAAATCTACCTTTTGAGCCAAACGCCAAGGGCGGCGGATCCAATTGGGTCCGCCGCCCTTTTTCGTGCGACAATCGATGATGTTGAACGTGAGTACATGGCAAGGAGCTATGCAGATGAAAGACGAGAACGAGACGAACGCACCGGCGCCTGAGTCAGCGCCCGCCGCACCCAAGCCTGCGCCCAAGCCGGCACCCAAGCCGCGCGACCCCTACATCCGTGCCGAGAACGAGGACGACGACGGCTACGATCCCTACAGCGATCGCCGCCCCGAGCGCGAGCCGATGTTCGAAGCCGATCCGTGGCGCTAACTCCTGCAGGGTAGCTAATTTGGGACGGGGCTTTTTTAGCTGCCCCGGCTGGTAATGTGCCGGCTTAGTCGATTAACGGTCGGGGCAGCTAAAAAAGCCCCGTCCCAAATTAGCTACCCTCGCTGCGGCCGGCTAGTCTTGGGCCTTGATGCTTGGCATCAGAATCTGAGCGAGGTAGTCGGTCTCGAGTTTGGTGGCAGCGTCGGCCTTGCCGTCTTTGCCGACCAGTACGTTCTTGATCTGGCTATAGGTATAGCGGTTGCCGGTTGTAAGCTCGACAAGATCGATGGCCGTGTCCATGGGGTAGGTCGACACGGGGTCTTGTGTGCGCCCGTTGATGGTCTGGGGCACCACATACGGATAGACGGGGCCGCTGGCGTAGACCGTGTAGCCGTTGCCAAGGCTTGCCGCACCTAAAACCGTATCGCCCTTATCGGGCGTAAAGCTCTCGCCGTCGCGCACTGCGACAAGCGTCACGATCGGCGTATTGCTGTCGCTGGCAAGATAGATGCACAGCGTATTGCCGTTTTGCCAAGTCGCGACTTTGCCGTACCACTCAACGGGAATATCGAGCTGATACAGGTTCGTTGCCTTATGCCGGGCATCGGCGTCGCGGGCCGCCTGCGCCTCGCGGGAACTCATGGCATTGACGGCGGCGTCACGGCGCGCGGTTGCCGCCTGCTGGAGCACCTTTGCGACCGCGGCAGAGCTCGCGCCGCCCTCCTCGGCGTACTTGGCCGCGGCATCGATCTGGTCGTCGGTCACCGTGTCTGCCGAAGGTACCTTAAGCTTAAAGGATGCCTGAGCGCTCAGGTCCTGCCCGTCGCTCTTTACGCTAACCTGCGCCTTGGTGGTTGGCACGGTGTAAATGGTACCGTCGGCTGCGATGGGGGACCCAGCGATGGAGAGCGTATAGTCGCCAGGCAGCAGCTTAATACCGCGACCGTGCTCATCAACATAGAGCGTCTCGCTCACGGAGGAGCCGTCAGAGTCTTGCCCGCTCACCTGCACGGGAATCTTGGAGCCGGTGGAACAGTCGAGCCCTGCGGCATGTACGCCAATCTGCACCGACATCATGGTGTGGGCGTTGACGGCAGCGACGGCAGCCTGTTCTTGTTGGTATCCGTTCCAAGCGGCATAGCCCGCGCCGCCGGCAACGAGCGCGGCGGCAACGACGCCGGCAACCATCAAATTGCGTCGCTTGGGCGACATCTTGTGATGGCGAGCCTCGGCTTCGCGTGCCGAGGGAACGGACGGCAGGGGAATATCGCCCATGGCGATGGTCTCGTCGACGGCCGGCGCAGAACCCAGGCCAGGAAGCTCGCGGGTGAGCGAGTCATCGGCAGGCAAGCTGCCAAGCAGGGCGGTCTCTTCTCCCGAGGCGGATTCCGACTGGACGTCGTCCTTGCTATCGTCCTCTTCGGCTTCGGCCTCGTCAGAAGCGTCTTTGGCGTCGCTGCCTTCGTCCTCAGTGCCTTCGCGCACCTCGTCCTGCGCGTCGACGGCCAAATCGCTCAATGAGAGCTCGTCTAGCGCAATCCGGTCAAGGCTCTCCAGGGCCTCGGCACATGCTTCCGCATCCTGGGCCGCATCCTCGCGGCCACGTGTCTCATCGCTCATATATCCCCCAATGCAATATCGGCTCAACACTGTACCCAAAAATGGATTCATATAAAGCGCATGCGAAATTTAAGATCCGATTTAACCCGAGCGTATCGTTCAGCCGCATCCTCGCGGCAGCAAAAGGCCCCCGGAACGCGAACGAATCACGTTTCGGGGGCTCTGCAGTGCGTTGAGTTGCGCGGAGCCGGCTATGCCGCTTCGTGCTCAAGTGGTGTTTGCGTCAGGCGCGTTACTCGGCGTGCGCGTAATCAACCTTGGCGCGACGGGCAGTGGCCTTCTCCCAATCGCTGGTGCCCTCAAAGACATCCTGCTTGTAGGGGTTGCGGCCGAGCTTCTTGGCACGGTAGGCGACGTAGATGATCGCGGCGATGTTGGCGACCAGCGCGACGATCGAGACCGCGGTGGCGGCGTTGGGGTCGAGCGTGGAGTGCGTCACAAAGATGGACTCCTCCTGGAAGTAGGGGAACACCTGGGCAAACATGCACCAAATGGCCAGCGTAAAGGCGCGGTTCTGGATCCAGCCGCCCTTGTTCCAGATAAAGGCGGCGACGGTGGGCGCCAGCAGCAGCGCAAAGCCGCAGAACCAGGAGTGGGTGGGCAGGCAGTTGTAGGTGTAGCAGAAGTTCCAGATATCGTAGGCGATGATGTAGACCCAGGTCATGTCGGGCCACAGCATGTCGGTCTTGTCCTCGGAGGCGTAGACGCTCCACCAACCGGTCATGCAGAAGATGTTGATGATACCGGCGATGCCGTTGAACACGTTGTTCCAGCCGGCCAGCTGCGTAGCACCTTCGGAGGTGACCCAGGTGGACTCGCCCAGGACAAAGAAGTGATAGGCGCTCTCAAAGTCGGACACGACGGCGATCAAGATGTTGATGGCGACGATCACAAACGGCCATGCGCGGAACCAATGCGCCTTGCCGATCTTGCCCCACTGGTACTTAATGGCAATGAAGCCCCAGCAGCCGGCCAGCGCCGCGTATACCTTGGCGTAATGGAACCAGCTGTTCTGGTATACATGGGTGGGGTTGGTGAGCGCCCACTCGGCACCCTGCGAAACGCCGACGGCGATGGCGATGCAGTAGATGGTCATGGCCAGCGGAGCCACGCCAAAGATGATGGCCGCGCCGAGCTTGGTACGGCGGCCGACCTCGTTGAGTACGATCAAGCCGATAAAGACCATCGCCCAGCCGGCCCAGTGGATAAGGGTATCGCTACCCCAAACATCGAACAGCATGCTGCTCTCCTTTCATACGCCCGCGGCCCCTCTTCCGTCGCGGGCAGTTTGGCCAAATGTCATCAGTTCCTGGGCTTGCGCTCGGAATACTTGGCGGTGTAGCCCTCGATGTGGAGTGTCGAGGCGATAATCTCCTTAACCGTCTCGTCGGGCACATCGGGGTGCGTGCGGATGTACATCAACAGCCCCATGATGAGGGTGTAAAACGTCTCGTAGACATGGTCGATGCGCATGTCATGATGGGCGACAAAGTCCACCACGGTGGTGTCGCAGATGTATTGCGCCACGCGCTGGACCACGTTGTGCAGAAAGCCGCCGTAGAGCGCGCCGCTGCTCGAGGTGAGCGTGCTCGGCAGCTCGTGGCCGCTCACAACCAGGCGCTTAAAGAGCGGGGCGACGGTGTCGAGTGCGCCCTCGATATCACCGACGATGCGGCTGGCATTCCACTGCTCGAGCTCGGAGATAAAACCGTCGATTGCCTCGTCCATGACGGCGGTGACGGCGGCGTCCATGTCGACGAAGTAGTGGTAGAACAGCGAGCGCGTGCAGCCGGCTCGCTTGGTCACGGCCGAGACGGATAGATGGGACACGCCCAGCTCGGAGCTCACGGCGCGCACGGCGGCGAGAATCTCGCGACGGCGCTCGTCACCTGTCAGGCGCTTTGCCGCGTTGTCGGGCGTGGAGACGGCGTCGGCCACAGGGGTGCTCGCTGCGTTATCGCTCATGCGCTTGCCGCCTTTCATCCGTTTGGGCCCGACCGTTCGCCTAATAGTCTTGAATATTGTTGACGGTTCGTCAATACTATTTTTGACATAATGTCAACAATGGCGGGTGAACGGCATGGGGGCATGCCCGGCCTGCAAAAAAGAGGGGCGCTGCGGCCTCGTCGGGCTGCGGCAAGAGAAGGGACAACCATGATTCTCAACGGACCGGGAATTAGCTACACCGAGCCCGACATCGGTTCGGAGTTCGTGCCGCCGCTGCCGGAGCATCCGCGCGAGGCCATTGTCAAGCTGTGCGAGCATTGCACCAACCGTCTGCTGCATCGCGACGAGCTGCTGGGCTACGAGTACTGGTCGTTTGCCGAGGCCGCAACCGACGAGCAGGCCGAAGTGCTCTGCAAGATGAAGATGCGCCGTCCCTATACGCTGCCCGAGATGGTCAAGCTCACCGGCATGCCCGAGGCCCAGATCGAGAAGATGCTCGACGACATGAGCTACACGGGTCTGCTCGAGTACAACTGGGAAAATCCCGAGCGCGCCAAGCAGTGGGTACTGCCCATGCTGGTGCCGGGTTCCGCCGAGTTCCTCAACATGCGCGTGGGCCAGCTCGAGGAGCATCCGGTCTATGCCAAGTTCTTTGAGCAGGCGTCCAAGGGGCCGCTGTCCAAAGCCACGCCGATGGTGCCGCCCGGAGGCGCCGGCATCGGCATGCACGTCATTCCGGTCGAGAAGGCTATCGATGCTTCGAGCACCTCGGTGCCGATCGAGCATATCGAGCATTGGCTCGACAAATACGATGGCAAATATGCCGCCAGCACCTGCAGCTGCCGCGCGAGCCGTCGTGTGATGGGCGAGGGCTGCGCCGACGACCCCGCCGACTGGTGCATTGCCGTGGGCGATATGGCCGACTATGTGGTTGAGACCGACCGCGGCCATTATGTGACGCGTGAGGAGGTCTATGACATCTTGCGCCAGGCCGAGGACAACGGCTTTGTGCACCAGATCACCAATATCGACGGCGAGAACAAGATCTTCGCCATCTGCAACTGTAACGTCAACGTGTGCTACGCCCTGCGCACCTCGCAGCTGTTCAACACGCCCAACCTGTCGCGCTCGGCCTATGTCGCCAAGGTCGAGAAGGACAAGTGCGTGGCCTGCGGTCGCTGCGTTGAGGTGTGCCCGGCCGGTGCCGTCAAGCTCGGCCAGAAGCTCTGCAGCAAAAAGGCCGGCGGACAGGTGCCCGAGTATCCGCGCCAGGAGCTGCCCGATGCCACCAAGTGGGACCACACCAAGTGGTCGCCCAACTACCGCAACGACAACCGCATCGAGACACACGATTCCGGCACCGCGCCCTGCAAGACGGCCTGCCCCGCGCACATTGCCGTTCAGGGCTATCTGAAGCTCGCGGCGCAGGGCCGCTATGACGAGGCGCTAGCGCTCATCAAGCGCGAGAACCCGCTGCCCGCTATCTGCGGCCGTGTGTGCAATCGCCGCTGCGAGGATGCCTGCACCCGCGGTCGCGTGGACGAGGCCGTGGCCATCGACGAGGTCAAGAAGTTTATCGCCCAGCGCGATCTGGATGCCGCGACCCGCTATGTCCCACCTGTGGTGACCCCGACGCGCGCCGGCGGCTTCGACCAGAAGATCGCCATCATCGGTGCCGGTCCGGCCGGCCTGTCCTGCGCTTTCTACCTGGCCGAGAAGGGCTACAAGCCCGTCGTGTTCGAGAAGAATGAGCGCCCGGGCGGCATGCTCACCTATGGCATTCCCAGCTTTAAGCTGCAGAAGGATGTTATCGAGGCCGAGGTCGAGGTCATTCGCCTGATGGGCGCCGAGTTCCGCTATGGCGTGGAGGTCGGTCGCGATGTGACGCTCGACGAGCTGCGCGAGCAGGGCTTTAAGGCCTTTTATGTTGCCATTGGCTGCCAGGGCGGCCGCCTCGCCGGTATTCCGGGCGAGGATGCCGAGGACGTGACCGTGGCCGTCGACTTTTTGCGCAAGGTCAACAGTGGCAAGATCGACGCGCTGTCCGGCCGCACCATCGTGGTGGGCGGCGGCAACGTGGCTATCGACGTCGCGCGCAACGCCTGCCGTCTGGGTTCCGAGCACGTTGAGATGTTCTGCCTGGAGAGCGAGGCCCAGATGCCCGCCAGCGAGGAGGAGCGTCGCGAGGCCGTTGAGGACGGCGCCCACATCAGCTGCGGCTGGGGCCCCAAGGAGGTTCACCTGGACGAGGCCGGTCGTGTGTGCGGTATCACCTTCAAGCGCTGCACGCGTGTCTTTGACGACGAGGGCCGTTTTGCGCCCGAGTACGACGAGAACGACCTGCGTCGTGTCGACGCCGACCGCGTGGTCATGTCGATCGGTCAGTCCATCGTGTGGGGCGACCTGCTGGCTGGCTCCAAGGTGGAGCTTGGCCGCGGCCAGGGTGCCCTTGCCGATCCTCAGACCTACCAGACCGCCGAGCCCGACATCTTTGTGGGCGGCGACGTCTACACCGGTCCGAGCTTTGCCATCAACGCCATCGCTGCCGGTCATGAGGCCGCCGTGTCCATCCACCGCTTTGTGCAACCGGGCTCCACGCTCACCATCGGCCGCAACCAGCGCCGCTACATCGCGCTCGACCGCGACGATGTCGTGATCGAGAGCTACGACAACGCGACCCGCGAGGTGGCACATGTCGACCGCGAGCGCGAGAAGGCCGCGCCCTTTAGCGAGTACGTCGAGACCTTTACCGAGGAGCAGGTACGCGCCGAGACCGCCCGCTGCCTGGGTTGCGGTGCCTCGATCGTCGACCCCAACAAGTGTATCGGCTGCGGTCTGTGCACCACCAAGTGCGCGTTCGACGCCATCCATCTGGATCGCGACCGCCCCGAGTGCTCCACGATGGTTAAATACGAGCAAAAGCTCCCCAGCTTGGGCAAGTACGCGCTCAAGCGTGCCATCAAGATCAAATTCGGGAAGAAGTAATGAGGCTCCGCCGTTCTAACGAACGGCGGCACTGCCGACGCTGCGCGGCGCCCAGATACCCCATCTTGCCCCTCAACTGCGGCGCCGCGGGCAAAAAGCCCAGCGGACGCCTTGTTTCGGGGCAACCTGGGGCACCTGGATCGCCGCTCGCTGATATATGGATTGACATCGTATCAACCGCTGCAGAAGGGTTTTCGCCTTGCATGAATTGGGAATCGTCTATCACATTATTCGCGATGTCGAGAACGTGGCGCGCGCCAATGGCGTGAGTCGCGTTTCGAGCGTCACGCTGCTGCTGGGCGAGGTCTCGGGCGTCGTTCCCGACTTGCTGCTCGACGCTTGGCGCTGGGCGGCAGATAAAAAGCCTATCACCGAGGGCGCGGAGCTTATCGTGGAGCCTGTCGAGGCCGTGACGCATTGCGAGGCGTGCGGCCGCGACTATGCGACGGTCGAGCACGGCAAGATCTGTCCCCATTGTGGTAGCGGCGAGACATACCTGCTGCAGGGCCAGGAGGTCATGATCAAGCAGATTGAGACCCCCGACGAGGACCCGGCAGACACTGTTCCCGATGACCCCTCCGACGCCCCCGATGCCGTCGACGCTGCCAACCCCCTCCACATCGTCTAGCCCCTAGTCGTTGGGGACGTTCTTGTTTGACTAGTCGTTTAAGAACGTCCCCAATGACTACTTACGTTAGTGCATAAGTCACGCTAATAGTCAAGTTATGTCTGTTTAAACAAAATAACTGCAGTACAAGCGCATTCGCGCTTGCCTAAAATCGATATTAATGACCAGCCTGCTTGTATCTGTAAAATGAATGGCTTGATAAGTGACGCCTTGGCGTGTAATCCGTCAAAAAGCAGTAACGTAATCAACTTGTAACAAACCTAGACGTTTAAACAAATTATCCAATCATTCGCATTTTTCTCTATAATTTTACAGGACGAACAGGTATACTCCTTTCATGTCGTGTAGGAAATACGTAGACAAAGAGGAGGTTATGTGATGGTAAGTATTGTTCTTGCTAGCCACGGGGACTTGGCAGCCGGAATCAAGCAGACGGGCTCGATGGTCTTTGGCGATCAGCCGTCTGTGGCCGTGGTCTCGCTCGAGCCGAGCATGGGCCCCGACGACTTCCGTGCCAAGGTCGAGGAAGCAATCGCTTCCTTCGAGGACCAGGAGCAGGTGCTCTTCCTCGTTGATCTGTGGGGCGGCACGCCGTTCAACCAGATCAGCGGTCTCATCGAGGGCCACGATTCCTGGGCTATCGTCACCGGTGTCAACCTGCCTATGCTCATCGAGGCATATTCGCAGCGCTTTGACGCAAAGAACACTGCACATGCGATCGCAAAACATCTCGTGACTGAGGCTAAGGCTGGCGTGCGCGTCAAGCCCGAGTCTCTGGAGCCCGAGGAGAAGAAGCCGGCCACGGCCGCCGCTGCTCCTGCAGGCGCCATCCCTCCGGGAACGGTCATCGGCGATGGGCACATCAAGATCGCCCACGTCCGTATCGACACCCGTCTGCTGCATGGTCAGGTGGCCACCACGTGGACCAAGCAGATCAACCCCAACCGCATCATCGTGGTTTCCGACGGCGTTGCTCACGACGAGCTCCGCAAGACCATGATCGAGCAGGCTGCCCCTCCGGGAGTCCATGCCAACGTCGTGCCCATCAAGAAGATGGCCGAGGTTGTCAAGGACACGCGCTTTGGTGACACCAAGGCCATGCTGCTCTTTGAGAACCCGCAGGATCTGCTCAAGGCTATCGAGGCCGGCGTCGACATCAAGGAAGTCAACATCGGTTCCATGGCTCACTCCAAGGGCAAGGTCGTCGTCACCAACGCCGTCGCTATGGGCGATGACGACGTTAAGACTCTCGAGGCCCTCAAGGCCAAGGGCGTCAAGTTCGAGGTCCGCAAGGTTCCTTCGGATTCCTCCGAGGATCTCGACGCCATGTTGAAGAAAGCTAAGGCCGAACTGGCCGCTCAAGCATAGTAAAGGAGGGTCCGATACATGTCTGCAATCACTATTCTGCTTGTTGCGATTGTCGCGTTGCTTGCCGGTATGGAAGGCATTCTGGATGAGTTCCAGTTCCATCAGCCGCTCGTGGCATGCACGCTTATCGGTCTCGTAACCGGTCACCTTCAGGAGGGCATCCTCCTGGGCGGTTCGCTCCAGATGATGGCCCTTGGCTGGGCTAACGTCGGCGCTGCCGTCGCGCCTGACGCCGCTCTGGCCTCGGTCGCTTCTTCGATTATCATGGTGCTCGCCCTCAACGGTGGCGCCACCGATTCGGCCAAGGCCGTTACCGCCGCCATCGCCGTCGCCGTCCCGCTGTCGGTCGCTGGTCTGTTCCTGACCATGATCTGCCGTACCCTGGCTACCGCTATCGCTCACGCCATGGACGGTTGCGCCGAGAAGGGCGACTTCTCCGGCATCGAGCGCTGGCAGTACGCCGCCATCCTCATGCAGGGCCTTCGTATCGCCATCCCGGCAGTACTTCTGTGCATCATCCCGGCCGAGGCGGTTACCAACGCGCTTAACGCTATGCCCGACTGGCTGTCCGGCGGCATGGCTGTCGGCGGCGGCATGGTCGCTTCCGTCGGTTACGCCATGGTCATCAACATGATGGCCACCAAGGAGACCTGGCCGTTCTTCATCCTCGGCTTTGTCCTTGCTGCCATCCCTCAGCTCACGCTGATCGCTCTTGGCCTCATCGGCATCTCCCTTGCCCTCATCTACCTTGGCCTCAAGGATCTGGCCAAGCAGGGTGGCGGCATGGGCGGTGGCTCCGGTGACCCGCTCGGCGACATTCTGAACGATTACGAGTAGGAGGGGAGTGATACATATGGCAGAGAACAAGATTCAGCTCACCAAGGCTGACCGCAAGAAGGTTTGCTTCCGTCATCAGTTCCTTCAGGGCTCGTGGAACTACGAGCGTATGCAGAATGGCGGCTGGTGCTTCGCAATGATCCCTGCGATCAAGAAGCTCTACACCAGCAAGGACGACCAGATTTCCGCGCTTAAGCGCCACCTGGAGTTCTATAACACCCATCCCTATGTTTCCGCCCCCGTCATTGGTGTTACCCTCGCTCTTGAGGAGGAGCGCGCCAACGGTGCGCCGATCGATGACGTCGCCATTCAGGGCGTCAAGGTCGGTATGATGGGCCCGCTCGCCGGCGTCGGCGACCCCGCCTTCTGGTTCACCCTTCGCCCGATCCTGGGCGCTCTGGGCGCTTCCCTGGCCCTGTCCGGCAGCATCGCCGGTCCGCTGCTGTTCTTCTTCGCATGGAACATCATCCGTTACGCCTTCCTGTGGTACACGCAGGAGTTTGGCTATAAGGTCGGCTCCTCCATCGCCAAGGATCTCTCCGGCGGTCTGATGGGCAAGGTCACCGAGGGTGCTTCCATCCTGGGTATGTTCATCATCGGCGCCCTGGTCGAGCGCTGGGTGTCCATCTCCTTCACCCCGGTCGTCTCCAAGGTCACGCAGTCTGCCGGCGCCTTCATTGACTGGGCTAACCTGCCTTCCGGTGCCGAGGGCATCAAGGAAGCGCTGACGATGTACAACTCCGTCGGTGCTACCGCCCTTGATCAGGTGAAGGTCACCACGCTTCAGGCTAACCTCGATCAGCTCATCCCCGGCCTTGCTGCCGTGTGCCTGACGCTGTTCGTCTGCAAGCTGCTCAAGAAGAAGGTCAGCCCGATCGTCATCATCCTGGCTCTCTTCGCCGTCGGTATCATCGGTCGCGTTTGCGGCTTCATGTAATCGCGCTTCGGCTTAAGACCGAGAGTTGCTAGGCAAGGGCTTTTGAGCCATTGAAACGGACCGCACCCGGTGGGTACACTGGATGCGGTCCGATTGTTTTATTTGGAGGGCGAGGCGCGCATGGCGCAATCTCAGAACAGCACGGTCGATCTGGCAACACCGGCAACCTGCCTGATGGGGCTTACCAGCCACGGTAACGTGATGGTGGGCAATAAGGCGTTCGAGTATTACAACGAGCGCAATCCCGAGGATTTTATTCAAATTCCGTGGGACGAGGTCGACTATATTGCCGCCGAGGTTTTGCGCGGCACTAAGAAGATCACGCGTTTTGCTATCTTTACCAAGGATAACGGCCACTTTACGTTTTCGACGCGCGACGACAAAGAGACGCTTCGTGCAGTTCGCAAGTACGTCGACGAGGATAAGCTTGTGCGTTCGCCCGACTTTATCGATGTGACGGCCAAGGGCGCCAAGAGCATACCCTCCGTTATCAAAGGCCTTTTCCACAAAGGCAACTAATCGCCTGCGACGTTCTTATACGACTAGTCATTTAAGAACGTCCCCAATGACTACCTGTAGCTCTTCGCGGGATTCGCTGGGGAAATATCATCCCAGTTTGAGCGCCTATTTTGGGATACAGTTTCCGGAACAGGCTCATTTGGGAAACCATATCCCGTTTCGAGCTCAAATTTCGGGTCGTAGTTTCCTAGAGAGGCCCCATCCGGAAAGCCCGTCCCAGAATTCGTCTGGATAGTGGGACACGCTTTCCGGAAGGCTGTTCCACCGTAACTTCGAAGAGTGGCTATGCGCTGCATGGCAGTGGCGCAAATCTGCTACACTAGTACAACATGCCTCCGTAGCTCAGGGGATAGAGCACCGCTCTCCTAAAGCGGGTGTCGACGGTTCGAATCCGCCCGGGGGCACCAGAGCAATATCGCGCCCGGTACCGCTGCGGTACCGGGCTCTTCTGGTTTAAAGGCATACCGTAGTTTTCGCTGCTTCGGATAAAGAAAGCGCCCGCTTGCTGGGGGAGCAAGCGGGCGCCTGTGAGCGAATATGTTTGCGGCATCAGCCGCTGTGGGCAATGTCTCGATGACTAGTTGGTCGTGCCGGAATCGTCGCCTGAATCGGTGCCAGAGCCAGAAATCGAAACCGTCAGCGTGATCGTGCTGTCGGTGGACTGCTTGCCAGTGGGGGAGACGCCCGTCACGGTGGCGTTTTCGTTACCACTCACGGGGTTGCCGTTCTGATCGCAGAATGCGATGTTGTAGAATCCGGCGTTGTTGAGCGCGGTGACGGCGGAGGAGATGCTCTTGCCGTACAGGTTGCCCGGAACGTTTGCCTTGCCGGACTTCTTGGCGATGACGACGGTAATCGTGGCGCCGGGCTTTTGCTTACCGCTGGGGTTCCAGCTAATGACGGTGCCCTCGGTGACGGAATCGTTCTCCTGGTAGGTTACATCGACGCCGAAGCCGGCCATATCGAGGGCGTTGCGTGCCTGAGCCTCGGTCATGTCGGTCAGATCGGGAACGGAGGTGGTGTCGGGTCCACTCGAGACTTTGTACGAAATGGTCGTGCCCTTCTCGACTTCCTTGCCCGCATCGGTGCCCTGTTCAAAGACTTCGCCCTTTTCGGCCTCGTTGGCTTCCTCGGTGGCATTGCCCTTAAGGCCGACGCTTGCCAGCGCCGCCTCTGCCTGGTCCTTGGTCAGACCAACGAGCTGCGGGACATCAACCTTCTCGGAGGGCTTGGGACCCTTGGAGATTACCAGATTCACCTTGGTGCCCTTGGGCTTCTTGGTGTGACCGTTAGGAGTCTGCTCGACAACCTTTCCCTCGTCGACGTCGTCGTTGTAGCTCTGGTCAATGGTTCCGACGTCAAGGCCGGCATCCTTAATCAGTTCGACGGCGGTCTGCTGGTCCTTACCCAACACATCGGGAACCGGGACCTGCTCGCCGCCAAAGAGTCCGGTGGCAAAGGCCACGATGACGCCGATAACGGCTACCGCAGCAATTACGGCGGCGATGATCTTGTTCTTGTTGGATTTGGGCTGCTCGGTGGCGTAAGAGCCGGTTGAACCCGAGACGGAGCTGCGAGCGTTATTTTGTCCGCTCACGCCCGAGACGGGGCGTACCATGGCGCGCGTCTGGTCGGATAGCTCTCGGGTCTTGGTGGCACCCAGGTCGCCAACGGCGCCGATAACGCGCGTAGGCTCCGGCACGTTGACGGCGCGACCAGACAGGTAGCTGTTGAGCACCTGACGCAGCTCGTCGGCCGTCTGGAAACGGTTGGCCGGATCTTTTTCCATGCACTTGAGGATAATGCGCTCAAGATCGGCATCGACACCGGAGTTGATCTGGCTCGGCGGCACGGGCAACTCGTTGACCTGCTTGAGTGCGACCGAGATGGCATCGTCGCCGTCGAAAGGCACGCGGCCGGTGGCGCACTCGTACATCACGACGCCCAGCGAGTAAATGTCCGAGGTGGGGCCTAGATCCTGCCCGCGGGTCTGCTCGGGGCTTACGTAGTGGGCGGTGCCCAAAACGTTGTTGTCCTGCGTAAGGTGGCTGTTCTTGGCGCGCGCGATGCCAAAGTCCATGACCTTGATGTTGCCGTCGGGCAGCACCATGATGTTCTGCGGCTTAATATCGCGGTGGATGATCTCGTGCTTGTGGGCGACCGAAAGTGCGGAGCTGATCTGCGAGCCGATCTGGGCGACCTTTTTGGGGTCAAGGGCGCCGTGGCTCTTGATGCCGCTCTTAAGGTCGGTGCCGCGCAGGTATTCCATGACGATGTAATAGGTGTCGCCGTCCTTGCCCCAATCGTAGACGCCGACGATATAGGGGGAGGAGAGGCCGGCGGCTGCTTGGGCCTCCTGCTTAAAGCGTGCGGCAAAGGTGGCGTCGCCGGCATATTGCGGCAGCATGATTTTGATAGCTACCGTGCGGTCGAGGACCTGGTCCTGTGCACGGTAGACGGTCGCCATGCCGCCCGTTCCTACCTTATCCTTGAGGAGGTATCTTCCCCCGAGGACCCTCTGTTCCATTCCTGCTCCTAACATGACTATTCGCTCAACGATGTGTGTAGTACCAAATTTGAGGCCGCTGGGGCCGTGTGGCGCATTGCCGCTAGCGTTATCGGCCGCGGCACGCCCCATGCTTGCGCATCAATCACGGGCATCACGCTCCCTGGGCGGCAAGCGCCGCGGTCAGGACGATGCCGGCGATCTTTGCCGCCTGGACGTCGTGCTTGTCGTAATCCTCCAAGGCTACCGAGATGGCGACCGTGGGTGAATCGTAAGGCGCAAAACCGACGAACATTGAGTTGACTTTGGTACCGACGGTCTCGGCAGAGCCGGTCTTGCCGGCAACCTTGACGCCCGGAATCTGGGCATCGGTGCCGGTGCCGGATTGAACGACGTCGAGCATGGCCTGTTTGACCTGTTCGGCCGTGGTGGCGCTGACGGCCTGGCCCAGTGAGCGGGACTGCGTGGTTTTGACCACGGTTCCGTCTGGGGCGAGCACCTGGGCAACGAAGAACGGGTCCATGACGACGCCGCTGTTGGCGATGGCCGCCGCGATAACGGCGTTCTGCATGACGGTGGTCTGCGGACCCGGCGTGTGGTCCATGCCGACGGGCTGGCCGGCGCCGGCCCAGGCGGTTTCCCACTCGGTCATGAGCGAGGGGTCGGCCATGATGGACGCCGTGGCGGTTAGGTCCTGACCGAGCTTTTGGCCATAGCCAAAGGCGTTGGCGAACTGTACGAGTGAGCTGGCGCCGACCTCGTTTGCCACCTGACCAAAGACGACGTTGGACGACACGGCAAAGGCCTGCTGCAGGCTAATCGTGCCGTAGCTCTCATTGGCGGAGTTGGTGACCGGTGCATTGCCGATATCCATGGAACCGGGCGCCTGATAAGTGCTCGAAAGGCTTGCGGTGCCGGTCTCGAGTGCCGCCGAAAGCGTGACGACCTTAAACGTGGAGCCCGGAGTATAGAGGGCGTCCATGGCGCGGTCGTACATAGAACCGTCCTCACCGCCGCCCGATTGCAGCAGGGCGTCGATGTTGGTGTTGTCGTAGGTGGGCGAGCTGGCGCATGCGAGCACCGCGCCAGTGCGCGGGTCCATGACCACGACGGCGCCCTTAAAGCCCTTGAGAGCCTGTTCGGCAGCCGTCTGGATGCGGGAGTCGATGGTAAGTTTGGCGGTGTTGCCCGGCTGGTTTTGGCCCGCGAGCGACGCGATGGCGTTGTTCCAGCTGGAGTAATCCTTGGAACCGGTGAGCGTGTCGTTCATCACGCTCTCGATGCCGGCGGTACCGTACTGCTGGCTCACATAGCCAACCACATGGGCGGCCAGGTTGCCGTTAGGGTAGGAGCGTACGTAGGTGCCGTCCTCCTGTTGCAGCGATTCGGCCAGCGTCACGCCGTCGGACGTGATGATGGAGCCGCGCTGGATGTACTTGGAACGGGCGATGGTGTGATTGTTGGTCGGCATATCCTGGTAATCCTTGGCCTTGATGACCTGGACATAGGTGAGGTTGCCGATGAGGATGGCGAACAGGGCCGTAAAGGCAAACACCGCGCGGGTTAGGCGGTTGGCGAGCGCCACGCGGCCGAGCACGCCAGATTCGGGCGTATCGAGCAGGCGACGACGCATGCGCGAGCCGGTGGAGTGGCTGCCACGGCCGTAGGAAGACGAAGAAGCGAAGCGCGTGCCGGCATGCGCCGCGGCAGAAGCGACCTGGTCGTCAGTGATGGCGGCCATGGTGCCGGTACCGGTGAGCTCGGCTTCGCGACCGGTGGCCTCATCGCCGGCGCGCAGCAAAAGCGCGACAATGATAAAGCTCGCCAGCAGCGAGGAGCCGCCCTGGCTCATAAAGGGCAGGGTGACGCCGGTCAGCGGAATCAGGCGGGTAACGCCGCCAACGATCAAGAAGGCCTGGAAGCTAATGGCGGCCGTGAGGCCCGTGGCGCTAAATGCGGCAAGGTCGGACTTAGCGCGGGCGGCCGTGGTCAGGCCTCGCACGGCAAAGAGCATAAACAGGACGAGTACGGCGCCGCCGCCCAAAAGGCCCATTTCCTCGCCGATGGCCGAGAAAATGAAGTCGGACTCGACGACGGGGATGTTATTGGCCATGCCATTACCGATGCCAACGCCGATAAGACCGCCGTCAGCCAACGAGAAAAGGGATTGCACAATCTGGTAGCCCTGGCCCTGGGCATCCTTAAAGGGGTCGGCCCAGATCTGGAAACGTACCTGGACATGCGACAGGAACTTGTAGGCGCCCACGGCACCCACTGCCAAAAGCGCAAGGCCGATGACGACATACGAGAAACGTCCCGTGGCGACGTAGAGCATCAGCAAGAAGATGGTGTAGAACAGCACAGCGGAGCCCAAGTCGCGCTCGAAGACAACGACCAGAAGGCATACACCCCACACAGCGAACAGCGGTAGCAGCAGGCGCAGGCGCGGGACCTTGAGGCCCAAGATCTTGCGATTGGAGATGGAGAGTAGCTCGCGGTTTTCGGCTAGGTATCCGGCCAAGAACAATACGATAAAAATCTTGGCGAACTCGCCGGGCTGGATGGTGAAGCCGGCGATGCGAATCCACAGCTTGGAGCCCGAGATGGTGGTGCCGATAAAGATGGGCAGCATCAGCAAGATGATGCCGATGATGCCAAAGGTGTACTTGTAGCGCATGACCACATCGAGATTCTTGATCATCGCGAGCGTGCCCACCATCAGTGCCACCGAGACAAACAGAATGACGAGCTGCGAGATGGCGAGGGCGGGTGCCAGACGCGTTACGAACGTGATGCCGATACCCGAAAGCACAAAGACGATGGGCAGGATGGCCGGATCGGCACCGGGCGCCAGGATGCGCACGGCGATATGCGCCGCGGCGAAGGCGGCAAAAAGACCGATCGGCACGGCGAGCGTTTCAAACGAGATGGAAGCGCCTGCGGTGAGCACGTACATCGCATACAGCAGGATGACGGGGAACGCCGAGGCGATGAGCAAGAGCATTTCGGTGTTGCGGCGACTCATAAGCGGCACTCCCTTTCTAATTCTTATCGGAGGCTTCGGCCTCGGCGGACTGTTCGGCGGTTTTTTCGGAATTCGATTTGGAAGTCGATTCCTGGTCGGTGTTGTCGCGAATCGTTTGCGCGTCGATCACCTGGCGGGTCTGTTCCTCATCGATTTGATGACGGTACTTGGAGATAGTGTCCTGCGCGTCGTCGACACTCGTTTGCGGAATGCCTGCTTTCAGGCGATTCTGCGTGTCTTCGGGTAGGTCGGATAGCTTGATGGCGGTCGTGCTCTCGAGCCAGTGCAGCTTAAGGCCGAGCGGCTTGCCGGGAATGCCCCGGTAGACCGCGACGGTGTCCTTGTAGGTGCCCAGGTAATACGAGCCGGTGACGCCCGCGTAGGCCCAGATGGCTGCCGCCAGCACAAAAGCGATGCCCAGGATGGCGGCAATGGTGACGTTGCGGCGGCGAACACGCTTCGCCTCGCGCATGACGCCGTCGTCGACCAGGTCCACAACGACTACCGTCACGTTGTCGTGGCCGCCGGCAGCGAGCGCGGCGTCCACCAGGTTGTCGACGCAAATCTGCGCCGTAGACGATTGCGTGGCGATGTTTTCGATTTCGCTATCGGGAATCATGCTCGAAAGGCCGTCCGAGCACAGGATCAGGCGATCGCCCTCTTCGATGTGCAGGGTAAAGTGGTCGGCATACATGGCGGGGTCCGAACCCAGCGCACGCGTGATAACCGAGCGGTTGGGATGGACGCGCGCCTCGTCGGCCGTAATTTCGCCAGCGTCCACGAGCTCCTCCACATAGGAGTGGTCGCGGGTCACGCGGATGAGCGTGCCCTCGTGGAGCAGGTAGGCGCGCGAGTCGCCCACGTGGGCGATGGCGAGCATGTCGTTTTCGATATAGGCGCAGGTTGCCGTGCAGCCCATACCGGGCTTGCCCAGGCCGTTGAGTGCGGCCTCGATGACGGCGGCGTTGGCAGCTTCGACGGCTGCGGCTAGGCGCGCGGCGTCGGCAGCCTGTGGCGCCGTCTTGGCGATGGTCTCGACCGCGATGGATGAGGCTACCTCGCCGGCGGCGTGACCACCCATGCCGTCGCACACGCAAAAGAGCGGCGACTGTACCAGGTAGGAGTCCTCGTTGTGCGGACGCACGCAGCCAACATCGGAGCGGGCGCCCCACATGAGTTGCGTGGTGGTGCCGGCATCGTAGGTCGAATCGGTCTCGATGCGCTCGTCGGTCAGCGGCTCAAAACTCATGGTCGAACCAGGGTCCTTGAGCTTGGCCTCCACGGCGGCGACATCAATCTCGGCCGTGTCGCCGGGCGAGACGGCGTTGGCCACGCTGCTCGGGTCGTCGACTTTAGACGTGGCGGGCACTTCGGTTGTGTTGTCGGCAGGCTCTTCGTCTTGCGGGGCGATGGCTGCGGGCTCGGGTGCCGCGAAGTGCGCGGGCGCGGGCGTGCTGTGGGGCTGAGAGGCGTCCTCCGTCGCTGTGACGGGCATCTCTTCGGCCGTAGGCTGCACGGCCTCGGGCGCCGATGCGGCCGCGGGGGAGGATGCCGCCGCGGGTGCCGGTGTAGATGCGGGCTCGGGCGCTGCGGTGGGTGCTGGAACTACGGGAAACACCGGTGCCGTGGGCTCGGGGGCCAAAAACACCGCGGCGCTCTCATCGATTGCCGCGGCGACAGACTCGGCAAAGTGGGCCGGCGCAGGTGTAGTTTCCGGTGCCGAAGGTTGATCGGCAACGGCGTGCGCGCCGATGGGGGCATCGGTGGAATTATCTTCATCCTGGCCATCGATGGGCATCGGATGGTCTTGCGTTACATGCGAAAGAGGCAGGGAGAACACGGTGTCCTCGGGCTCCACGGGCGCAGGGCCCGCCGGGGCGGCATGAGCCGGCACGGCCGCGGGGGCAGCCAGTGCCTCGGACATGGTTGCGGACTTGTTCTCCTCGTCGATCATCGACGGTTCACCTTCATGACCACGTCGCCAATCTGGACTTCGTCGCCCTCGCGCAGCGTTGCGGGCTCCACCAGCTGGCGGCCGTTAACAAGGGTGCCGTTGAGCGAGTTGAGGTCCTCGATAATAAGTGCCGGGCCCTGCAGCGAAAAACGCGCATGCGAGGCAGAGACAAACGGCTCGTTGATGCAGATGTCAGATGACGGCGAACGACCGACGATGACGGGGCCAAGCATATCCACGTGAATACCGCGAATGCCGCGCGGGCCCTTGTCCACATCGATCGTCCAGATGGCAGAGTCGCGGCGCTGGCCGCGCACGAGCCCCACGCCGGTCTTCATGACGGCGAACAAGAAGATATAAAGCAGGACGACCAGTACGATGCGGCCTGCAAAAAGGACGATATCGATGTTCATAAGCGATTAACCCCTAAATTCAAAGGTGCTCAGGCCAAACGTTAGCAGATCGCCGTTGCGCAGCGGGCAGCGCGTGATGCGACGGTTGTTGACGAGCGTGCCGTTGGTGGAGTTGAGGTCCTCGATCGACCAGTCAGAGCCGGTAAAGGTGAGCTGGGCATGACGGCGCGACACGTTGGGGTCGCGCAGGGCGATGTCGGATACCGAGCGCTCACGACCGATGGTCACCTGCGCGGAGGTGATGTTGTGGCTCTCGCCGCTCACGACGTCGACGAGTTGGGCGAGCGGACGCTGCGGGGCGCGGGGGCTTGCCATGTTGGAGGCGATGCTGGTCGCAGCGCCAAGACCCACGGCGGCGCCAGTGGCAGCCGCTCCGCCCATACCGGCAAGTGCGTCGCGCGAGACGGTTTGCGGCACAGGGATGGGGGCTGCGGGATCGGGGACATTGGGTGCAAAGGGGTCGGCCACAGCGAGCGGGTCGGGAGTGGCAGCGCGGGGTGTCGGCTGCTGCTGGGGCATGGCGGCCGGGTGTTGCTGCGGCGATGCAAACTGCTGCTGACCGGCGCGGGGGGCGCTTGCGGCACGGCTTGTGGCCGAGCTGTTCTGTCCCAGGCCATTTTGATAGGCGCGCTCTTCCTCGTACAGACGGCCGAGCGTGGGAGCGTCGACGTTCTCGGCAAAGACCGAGAACTTGCCGGCGCGCAGCTGAGGGTCGATCATAAAGCGAACAAGGGGCTCGCCGACAAAGACGTAGCGGCGTTTTTCGGCCTGCGCCTTCACAAACTCGCGCACCTCGCGCGAAAGCTCGGGATAGAACGGGGCAAGCATGGGATCGTCATCGGTGGCGATCAGGATGGTATAGAGCGCCGGCGCGGTGTTGACGCCGTTGATCACCAGAGTTTGATCCTCCATGTCGCGAGCAGCCTGCTTGGCAAGCTTCTTAAAGGAGAACGGGGCACGGGTGGCACCGAAGATGCCGGCCACGTGGTCCTCGAAGATGTTCAGGAAGTTCACGAAAGATCACTCTCCGTATAGGTTCTTTGGTATCCGAGCAAATACAGGCATATCCCAACGATTATAGAGGATAGGATTCCCGCAACCGCCGCCTTGGCGACGACCGTGCCCGCAAGGCTGGCAATTTCCATATGGTGTGCAAGACAAAACGATACGGCCGAGCCGATACCGGCGACGGCAATTGCGACGATGGCGGCGAGGTTTGACCCCTGCTCGGCGCGCTTGGCATGGGCATTGAGCAGCAGCGACGTTGCCGCGGCTGCTGCTGCGATCAGTGCGAAGGCGGCCCAGAGGAACGCGTCGCCCAGCGCTGCGGCGACATTGCCAAGCCCCAGCACGCCTCCCGTAGGGAGGGCAGCTGCGGCCAGGCGGGCAAAAAGCGCGCCTATACCCGTGGCGGCAGCGGCGCTTGCCGGGCCGAGCCAAAACGCCGCGAAGCCCGCGGCGGCCCCGGCGGCAAGGATGGCGTCGCCGGTTAGACAACCTAGCGCAAGCGCGCAGGTGAGTGCCGCGCTCGCGGCCGCTTCGGTGCGTCCCCAGGCAATCCACCATCCGGACATGGCGGCGGCAAAAATGACCGCGACCGGCAGCATCGACAGGATGCCCTGCGCCTGCATGGTGGCGTTGGCCATGAGCACCAAAAAGCCCACGGCCGAGATAGCCGAGCCGATCTGCGGTGCCAAGCCTGCCGCCGCGCCAATAGCGATGGCCGCGGCGACTAGCCCGGGAAGCGCCGCGACGCCCGCTGTCTGCATAAGCAAAAAGCTGAAGGTTGCACACGTTAGTGCCGAGATACCGCGCATGGTGTAATCGCGCGCGCAGCTCCAGCGCGTGCCCGCCCAACCAAGCGCGGGGTCGACTTCGATGGCGTTATCCTCGTAAGGTAGCGACTCCATATCGTCTGCCGCGTGCTCGTCGTCCGAAAGCTCGCTTACCATCTGCTCCAAGCTGCGACGGCCTTCGCGCACGCTCCCCAAGCCGGCAAGGAGTTGGTCGCAGAATGCCTCGATGCTATCGGGGCGGTCTTGCGGCATAGGGGAGAGGGCGCTCATGAGCGCTGCCTCGGCTCCCGGGGGAAAGTGCGGGATCAGCTCGCTGGGATAGGTGGCGCCGCCGATGATGCGGTCGAGCGAGTCGGCAGGCGTTGCCGCCATAAAGGGGGCGCTGCCGCACAGGCCCTCGTAGATCACGCAGGCAAGGGCAAAGACATCGGCGCGCTCGTCGACCGTGCCGGTCTCGATATCGAGCTGTTCGGGCGGCATGTAGCCGATGGTGCCGCCGCGCGATCCGCCAAAGCCGCCGGCAGATGACAGCCGCGCCATGCCAAAGTCGGTGAGCTTTACATTGCCCGAGTGGTCAATGAGCACATTGGCGGGCTTTATGTCCAGATGAAGCACGCCGTTTGCATGGGCAAAGGTGAGCGCCTGACCCAACGCGTCGGCAATGGTCGCTGCCTCGTCAAAGGTGAGCGAGTGGCCGTCCACGCGATGCAAAAACTCGGCCAGCGACATGCCGTCGACATACTCCATGACCAGGTAGGCATAGGCGGTGTCATGCGTAAAGTCGATAACCTGCACGATATTGGGATGTTGAAGCATGGCGGCGGTATGTGCCTCGCGCAGTACATCCATGATGTCGCTGGCGGGCATGCCGGAGCCGTTGATAAGAGGGATGCGCTTAATGGCCACGCGACGACGCAGGTGCGTGTCGCGGCAAATCTCGATGGAGCCAAAACCGCCGGTCGCAAGCGTCTCGAGCGGCTGGTACCGCTTGAGCAGCTCGCGAGAGCTGGTGCCCTCCAAAGGGACGTCCGGCGAGAACCGGGCGGTATGTTGCGAGAAAAGCGGCATGGCCAACCCTCGTGCGTTTAAAGTTCGTTTGCGAGCGGCGGGCGCGGGGCCGAGCCATTCGCGGTGGCATAGATGCTGCTAGTGTAGCACGCTCTGGTGCATGGGGAGGATAGCGGGATGCGAGGCTGCCTGTCTGACTTGGCCTTAGCGCTTCTTCTTGCCCTTCTTCTGCCAGCACTGCTTGCTCTTGTTGTCCTGGGGCTTGTCTGCCTTGTCTCCCTGCTTGGCCTCGGCTGCAGCCTTCTCGGCCTTCATTTTCTTCTTCTTGGTCTCGATGCGGAGCTTTTTGTTGATGCGCGCCTTAAGGAAGGAGCCAAACTGCTCGGCGTCGCCGCGAACAAAGGTGTCCTTGGGGATCGTCACGCCCTGGTCTGCGAACATGGCAACAAAGATGCGCTCGCCGTCGAGTACGTGGTCGAGCTTCTCAAACGGGAAGAACTGCGACTTGCCGCTCTTGCCCCATACCATCAAGCCGTCCTCGTTGGCGGCGACGCGGCGATAGCGGCCACCCATGGACTTGTCGGCCTCGACGGCGTCGATAAAGTCGCGGGCGAGCGTGTGGTGCAGGTTTTTGCTCCACCAGGCCAAAAAGGCGCCGAACACGATCAGGACGACGCCAAACTTAATCCAGTCGCCGCCGGCCACCAACATGCCGATGCCGAGCAGCGCGGCAATTGCCGCGGCGACATACAGCGAGCCGCGACGCCTGGGCGAGGCGACCAAGCGGGCGAAGTCGGTGACGAGGTCGTTTTCGTACTGATACTCGTTGAGGTACAGGATGCCGTCGTCGGCTGCTGCCTGTTTCTCGAGCGCGACCTCGACCTGGTCGGCTGCTTCGGAGGGGACGAGGTTGCTCTCTGCGTCTGCCATGCTCTTTGGACTCCTATCGCGGCGGGCTCGCCGTACGGGTTATTATGAGTGCAGTATGCCGTGCGACCGCATGGCCGTCGCGGCAACAAAACTCAGTATACCCGGGGGAGCACCCATGGAATCGTTGTACCGAAAGTATCGCCCGCTCACCTTCGACTCCGTGGTGGGCCAGCAGCATATCGTCTCGACGCTCGAGCACGCCATCACCGAGGGACGCCTGTCCCACGCGTACCTGTTCTGCGGACCGCGCGGCACGGGCAAGACCACCATGGCGCGCATTCTGGCCAAGGCGCTGCTGTGCCGCAATGCCGAGGCGGCGCGCGCCGAGGGCGCAAGCGGCTGCATGCCCGACGGCACTTGCGAAGAGTGCGAGCTCATCGCCGAGGGCAACCACCCCGATGTCTACGAGCTCGATGCCGCAAGCCGTACGGGCGTGGACAATGTGCGCGAGGAGATCATCAACTCCGTTAACTTTGCCCCGGTGCGTGGCAAGTACAAGATCTATATCATCGACGAGGTCCATATGCTCACGACGGCGGCGTTCAACGCGCTGCTCAAGACGCTCGAGGAGCCGCCGGCGCACGTGATCTTTGTGTTGTGCACCACCGATCCGCAAAAGATTCTGGAGACCATCCTCTCTCGCTGCCAGCGCTTCGATTTCCACCGCATCGGCAACGAGGATATCGAGCATCGTCTGTCCTACGTGTGCGAGCAGGAGGGCTTCGATTACGACGACGAGGCGCTGGCCATCGTGGCGCGCCATGCCAAGGGCGGCATGCGCGACGCGCTTTCCACGCTGGAGCAGCTGAGCGTTTTTGGCAACGGCGCCGTGCATGCGGACGATGCCCGCTCGCTTTTGGGCGAGGTTTCGGACCAGATCCTGGGCGAGTTTGCCCGCGCCATCGCCGAGCGTGATATTGCTGAACTCTATGGGCTCATTCGCGCACAGGTCGAGGAGGGCAATGACTTGCTTGAGCTGACGCGCGACCTGGTGGCGCACGTGCGCGACGTGTATGTGGCCTGCGTTGCCGGTACCCGTGGCGAGCTGTTTGAGGGCGGGGCCGAGCAGGCTGAGGCGCTTGCTGCCGAGGCCGCTGCCTTTGGCGGGCATCCGGCCGACCGTCTGGCCCGCGTGCTGACAGTGCTCGACGATGCCGCGTTGGAGATGAGGGGTGCGAGCGACGTGCGCCTGGTGCTCGAGATCGCCTGCACGCGCCTGGCACGTCCCGAGGCCGATCTGACCATTGAGGCCCTGGCCGAGCGCGTGGCACGCTTGGAGGCCATGGTCGCCAACGCCGCGGTGCCGGCGAGCGTGGCTGCTGCTGGTGCTGCGCCTGCGGCTGTCGCGGCTGCACCTGTGGCGACACAACAACCGACGCTGATCTCGGGTGCCCGAGCTGCTGCCCCTGTGGCATCCGCCGCTCCCACTGCTACGCCCGCGCGCCAGGGCGGCATGCCTTGGGATCGCGGTGCCGCCGCTCCGGCGGCCCAGCCCGCGCCGGCCCCCAAGCCCGCTGCGCCTGCGCCTCAGCCTGCCCCGGCTCCGATGCCCCAGCCCACCGCCGCTTCGGCTCCTGCACCTGCCGCTGCGCCGGCGCCTAAGCCCCAGCCCAACACTGCCGCTCAGGTTGCTGCCGCCGGCGCCGCCGAGACCCCTGCGGTCGAGGATGCCGGCGAGCTCCAGCGCAAATGGGTCGAGGTCGTCGAGCGCGTCAAGGCCCAACAACCTTCTTATGCGGCTCTCCTGTTGAACGCTCGCGCTACGGCAGACGATGGTTCTAAGCTCACGGTCTCGTTCCCTACGGCATTTGCTATCAAGATGCTCGGGCGTGCTGATACACAGGCGGTGTTTTTGCCGACAGTCAGTGCGGTCTTCGGTCGTCGCACCGTCGACTATGTCCTGGATGGGGGTGTCAGGCCGGCTCCTCAACATGAGGAGCATTCTCCATCTGTACGGGCTGCGGCATCTGCGGACCCGCAACCCGTGTCCTCGGCGGCCCCTGTATCCTCGAGCGCCAGCGCGCCGCAGCAGCAAGCGGCACCGGTAGCGGCACCGATCCCGTCGGTGACTGAACCCGCCGTGTCCAAACCGGCTGCTCCGATCCCCGCGTCCAAGCCCGCTGCCGCGCCTGCACCCAAGTCATCCGACCTGGCCAAGGCCCCCTGGCTGCGCTCCGACAACCCTGCCGGTGCTCCTGCCACGGGCAAGCTCCCGACCGAGCCCGCGCCCCGAGTGTCCGAGTGCGCGTCTGCTCCCAAGATTCAGCCGTCTGTGCAGGCTGCGCCATGGGAATCCGAGCAGGTACCCTACGACGACGCCATGGTCGGCGGCTTCGCCGGCGATGCGAACGGGGAAGATCTTGCTCCGTTCGACGTGCCTGCCGCGGCGCCTGCGCCCAGCCCTGCCGCTTCGGCCGCAGCTCCCGCGGCTGCGACGTCCGCTCCTGCAAGTGACGACGGCCTCGCTGCCCCTTGGGAGTCCAACCCCGGTGCTGGCAGTCCTTTCGGTCACCAGGGCGCAGCCCCGGGCATCCCGCAGACCGAGGACGAGGCCAAAGCCCTCATACGTAGTGTCTTTGGCCAGTCCACCATCTTCAAGCCGGTGGAGTAACTATGCGGGCGGGTATATACGCCGAGTTGTGAGACCTTGCATAATTCGACCTTGCATAGTCTTGGGCGGCGCGTCACGCTAGAGGACATGTACATCGACTGAGTTAGCGCGACCGCCCCGCTCGTTTGCCCCGCGCCGTGGTACGATTTTTGAGTTTGAAAGTCCCGCCGTGCCCGGCTGCCCTTGCAGCTTGTCGCGCGACCACACGTAAAGGAGCCATCATGGCCGGTATGAACATGCAGCAGATGATGAAGCAGGCCCGCAAGATGCAGGAGCAGCTTGCCGCCGCGCAGGAGAACCTCAAGTCCCAGACCGTCGACGCCTCTGCCGGCGGCGGCATGGTCAAGGTGACCGTTAACGGCGAGATGGAGCTCGTCAACCTCACCATCGACCCCGATGCGCTCGATCCCGAGGACGTCGATATGCTGCAGGACATGATTATGGCTGCCGTCAACGAGGCCGTCCGCGGCGTCAACGAGCTCGCCAACAAGCAGATGGGCGCCATCGCCGGCGGCCTCAACATCCCGGGCATGCCGTTCTAAGACGCGCACATATATGAGTGCCAACCATAGTCTGCAAAAACTGCTCGATGAGCTGGGCCGTCTGCCGGGCATTGGCCCCAAATCGGCCCAGCGCATCGCCTACTACCTGCTTGAGGCCGACGCCGAGGAGGCGCGTCGCCTGGCCGAGGCCATTCTAGAGGTTAAGCAGGAAGTGCATTTTTGCAGCCGCTGCTTTAATTACGCCACCGCTGACGAGTGCTCCATCTGCCAAGACTCGATGCGCGACACCACCCGCATCTGCGTTGTGGGTGAGCCGCGCGATGTCCAGGCGATTGAGCGCACGGGCAGCTACCACGGCCTCTACCACGTGCTGGGCGGCGTGATCAGCCCCATGGACAAGATCGGCCCCGAGCAGCTGCACATCCGCGAGTTGCTGGCGCGCTTGGGCCACGAGGACATCCACGAGGTCATTATCGCCACCAACCCCAACATTGAGGGCGAGACCACGGCGAGCTACCTTGCCCGCACCATCAAGCCTCTGGGCGTCGAGGTGTCGCGTCTGGCGAGCGGCCTGCCCGTGGGAGGCGACCTGGAGTATGCTGACGAGCTCACGCTCGGCCGTGCTATCGAGGCCCGTCGTGCGATCTAGGCGGCGTCAGCTCCGCGGCATGTCCCGTCGGCCTGCCGCACGGGGCGCTCATAATTGGGCACGCGTTCATGCATTTGTTGTACAACAAACCTGCTTTTCATCCGCTTATCGCGTGGATGGGTCCACTCTCACCTCGTATTTGCCCATTCGTTGCACAACCTTTTGAGTTCGCTGATACACTCAAATGTGGATATGAAAGAATACGCCGCTTTTAAGCGGCGTGTTTTTGTTGGAGGAGAACGCATGCGGCCCGCTAGCACTCAGACAAAGCATGGCGCCGCGGTGCGCATGCGACGCCGGCTGGGCCTGGCGCCTCGGGCGTACGTGCTGCTGTCTTGCTCGCTTGTACTGGTCATAGCCGGTGTTTCGGCTTATGGCATGACGGTGCCGTCCATGGTACAGGCGTATGCTGCGCGCGAGCTGCATATTGGGCGCAAGGCCAAAAGCGACTTGGGAACGACAACCGGATATGCGTGGGCGAGCGTGGTCTCGCATGTTGTGTTCGGTGGCGACGATGCGGACAGTCCAGAAACATCGGACAATGAGGTTACGCTGGCAAACGGCAAGACCATCGTGCTCACCAACACCAAGGTCATTACGAAGCTTTCCAACAACAGTGTGGCTTCTGTCGTCAATAAGGCCGAGCAGCAGAAGGGGCAGGACGCCCAACAGACAGGCCAGCCCGGCGGTTCGGGTTCGTCTGGCTCCAGCTCCGATTCGTCGGGCGGCGGTTCCGGTTCGGGCTCCGCCTCTGGCGGTGGATCTTCGAGTGATGGCTCGACGGACGGCGGTGCCGGCGGCGACACGGGCTCGGGTGGTCTCTCGGCTGCCGAGGAGGAGAGTATTCACAGCTGGCTCGTGACCAAATACAACATGCTCGATGGCTATGTCGCCCGCGCCAACAGCGTGGTTTCGACCTATAACGCTACGGGCGATACCGGACCGTGCGATAGCCTGACCAACGATATGTTTGTCATCCGTGCCGAGTTTGGCCGGCAAACGTTTTCTCCCAAGTCAAAGTGGTATCAGCAATACGCCAACCTATGGGGTTGCTACACCAATCTGTGCCAATGGGTGGGGCATTATGGCGATGACGACGTCGCGCTCAACAACTTCAATACCAAAGTGGCGGCGATCGCCCTATGACGAATAGCCTTGCTTCTGTGGCAACCCAGTCGCTCAGCCGTGATCCCATGGTGGGCCTGCGCCTGGCGCGCGTTGGAGGGTTTGAGCCCGCCATTGCGCTGGGCCCGGACGAGCTTCCCGCCTACCTGCGCCGTTTTACGATGCTGTTTGCCGATGACACCACCATGCGCCGCGGCGGTATCGGCCGTGTGACGCGTGCCGTCAACGCGCAGGGCGAGGCCGTGGCACTCAAGCAGCTCATCTTGCCAACGCGCGACGAATTTGATGACGATGTCGCCCACGAGGCGCTGGTCACCAAGTTCAAGGCGGCGTTTCGCGAGGAATATGAATGCCATCGTGCCCTTTCGGGCCTTAAGGGCTTTCCCCGCTTATACGGATGGGGCGAGGTTGACGGCGTGCCCGCGATTGTCATGGAGTGGGTCGAGGGCGAGACGCTCGCTCGCCTGCGCTCGCGCCTTGCCGTGGACGATGCCGGGCGTCTGTCGCCGCTCGTGGCGGCGCGTCTGGGTCGCGACCTGTTCGATCTGCTCTGCCGCATGAGCTTGGTAGGCGAGGGGTTCGTCCATCGCGATATCTCGCCCGCTAATATTATGGTGCGCACGGCGCGCCTGCCGCTCGACCGACAGCTTGCCGAAGGCACCTTCGACCTGTGCTTGATCGACTTTGGTTCTTCGCTGGCGCTCGAGCCCGCCTCTGCGGTGGCCGGCACCGGCGGCAAGGCGTCGTTTACCGAGCGCTATGCCACGTTGCGCCGCGCGACGGTGGCCTACGCCCCGCCCGAGATGCTCACCGACGATATCCCCGACCTGCGCATGCTTCGCATGTCGCCGGCAATCGATGTGTATGCAGCGGCGAGTACGGTCTACGAGCTCATCGCCGGTGTCGCGCCGTACGAAGTGGCGCCGGGTGCGTCGGGTACTTCGGGCTCGCGCAAAAAGACGTGCGATATCGCCAGCCCTTATCGCCTCAAGATGGATACGCTGCCCGATTATCCCGTTGGCGCCCACGCGCCCGGCTGCGACTTGACGCAACTGCTGCGACGCGAGCCCGATGTGGCACTTGCCGCGGCCGAACAGGCTCAGCAGCTGGGACTCGATCCAAATTCCGAGGATCTGCGCGATGCGCTGGCGTTTGTCGATGCCCAGTTGTTCGACGTGGTCATGGCCTGCCTGTCCTGCCATCAGGAAGATCGTCCCGAGCCGGCTGCGGTGGAGGCGGCGCTCTCGGCATTTTGCGACCACTATGCGCAAAATGTCGCCCGCTCGCTTCGCGCCGAGCCGCTCTTGCCGTGCACGATGGAGGTATCGGGGCACACGGCCCGGCGTGCGGCGATGGTTGGTGCGACGGCGGTATGCGGCGTGCTTTGGGCTGTGGTCGTGGTATCAGCTGCGCTGTTGGCGTCGGGCGCCCATGTGACGCTCGTCGTAGGACCGCTTATGTGGTCCGGGAAGCTGCCGGCCATTATCGCCGCACTGGCGCTGGCACCGCCGGGCATGGTGGGCATCGCTGCCGGCGCCATGGCACACGATCGTCGCACGGGGTTCCTGCATGGCGTACTGGCGCTTTCTGCCTGCGAGGTTCCGGTGCTGATCGCGGTTGCATGCACCGTGTTTTCCCAGCGCGCCGTAGCGAGCGGCTTCGTTGCCGCCTTAATTGCAACCTATGCGCTCACGTGGTTTTTGCTGGCGATGGGGTTTGCCTTTGAGCTTCCCGTCGTGTCAGCGCGACGTGCGAAAATTTCCATGGCGACGCCGCTTGCCGGCGGAGCCGCGGCTGCTCGCGCCTTTGGCGGGCCGGCCAAAGTATCCGACACTATCTCTGCGACCAAGGAGGGCTAAGCCATGGCTTCTCAAGCTGAGCTCACCCCGTGCGGGGCAATGTTTGACATCTTCAAGCGCGCAGCGCACCTGAGTCATATCGAACTGTGCGGCCTGGTGCTCTCGAGCCGCCCGCTCGTCGACGGCCGTAGTCCGCAGAGCCGTGCTGCCGATCGCTCTTGGGTTTCGCGCTTTATCGTGCGCGCGCCGGTCGGCACGCTGCAGGAACGTTATTTTGCCGATTACGGCACCTCGGCCGCGCGCATTATGTCGCAGCTGGCCCTGCGCCGCCGCAATCCCATGGACGCCGCGGCCGTGACCAACATGGTGTGCGGCCCCGCTGGCGAGCCCATGGTGCGGGCACTCGAGGAATGCCATCAGGACACGAATCTCTATCGCAATGCGCTCGAGCGCCTGTCGCAGGCGGCTGAGCTCATGCCCGCCGAGCGCGCCGAGGCCATCCTGGTGCTGTTTGTCGCCGTGGGCTGCTCGGCAGATGTCCGCTCGTCGGTGACCTATGCCCTCGACTACGCTCATGCGACCTGTGGCGGCGCCACGTCGACGCCGCGCTCGCTGAGTACCTCGACGGTCACGGGCGAGCGCGAGGCGGCGCCTGCGCACCCGTTGGGACTGCTGCGCGTGCAAAACGGCTACGTGGTGAGCGCCCCGCGCTGGATTCAGCCGAGTGAGGAGGGCGTCGAGATCGGCGCGCTGGCGACGGGGGAGGGCGATATCACCGATGTGGGCGATGACGTTTCGGCTCGCCATGCCCACGTGTG
The DNA here is from genome assembly GCF_050313495.1 of Collinsella sp. SGI.178. Lineage (NCBI taxonomy): Bacteria > Bacillati > Actinomycetota > Coriobacteriia > Coriobacteriales > Coriobacteriaceae > Collinsella > Collinsella sp. SGI.178. The sequence continues at coordinate 54,462 of NZ_JBNPLM010000011.1, forward strand.
GTGCGATGACCAAAATGTCTGGTACGTCGAGGACCTGTCGTCCACCAACGGAACTGTGGTGGTAAACGGCGCGACGAACGTCTGCACCCAGGTCGAGCCCGGCCGCTCCGCTCAGCTCAACCCCGGTGACGAGCTCAGGCTCGGAGAATCCACAACCTACGCCATCCTCCTCGGCGCCCTCTGACTCATCTCCTAAATAAGTTGCGGTGAAATAGGGACTGTTTAAGGCTACGGCCGGCAAAAACAGTCCCTATTTCACCGCAGCTGCCATTTGGTCCCTCGGTGACGGAAGGATTATTTTTGCACTTGATGGTCGCTCGGGATAAACCTTTACCGCCCGCCTATATTTGTCGAAATTACACTTGACGGCGGGGTACAATAAACCCGCATGCGGATTTCCGTTGCGGGCGCTTCCCATCACCGGGGCGTGCCCGGGAGCATCCGGCATGCGGCCTTTGCGGCGCTCGATCATGTGCAAGACGGGTAGCTGGGCCTGTGGAGCGCGTGCAGCCTCCTCGCCTCGGCATGCCTTCTCTCCACGCCATGTATCTGCTGCTGAGTCCGCCTGTCAGATGACTGGAAGCAACAGCGAAAATCCCATCACGCCAACATCCCGGTAATCGCCGGGGCCTGTATACCTATATGAGAGGAGAGGGGTATATGGCGCGTAAGTTTAAGTCTATGGACGGCAACGAGGCGGCCGCATATGTTTCGTATGCGTACACCGAGGTAGCGGGAATTTATCCCATTACGCCGTCCAGCCCGATGGCCGACCATGTCGACCAGTGGGCGGCCCAGGGTCGCAAGAACATCTTTGGCACCCCGGTCAAGGTCGTCGAGATGGAGTCCGAGGCGGGTGCAGCCGGTACCGTTCACGGTTCGCTGGGCGCCGGTGCTCTGACCACCACCTACACGGCTTCTCAGGGCCTACTCCTGATGATCCCGAACATGTACAAGATCGCGGGCGAGCAGCTCCCGGGCGTCTTCCACGTCTCCGCGCGTTGCGTCGCTTCCCACGCCCTGAACATCTTTGGCGATCACTCCGACGTCATGGCCTGCCGCCAGACCGGTTTCGCCATGCTCGCCGAGGGCAACGTCCAGGAGGTCATGGACCTCTCGCCGGTGGCTCACCTTGCCGCCATCGAGGGTAAGACCCCGTTCCTCAACTTCTTCGACGGCTTCCGCACCAGCCACGAGATCCAGAAGGTCGCCATGTGGGACTACAAGGATCTTGCCGAGATGTGCGACATGGACGCCGTCCAGGCTTTCCGCGACCACGCGCTCAACCCTGAGCACCCGCACACCCGCGGCAGCCATGAGAACGGCGACATCTTCTTCCAGAACCGCGAGGCCTGCAACAAGGTCTACGACGAGCTCCCTGCCGTCGTCGAGGGCTACATGAAGAAGATCAACGAGAAGCTCGGCACCGATTACGGCCTGTTCAACTACTACGGCGCTCCCGATGCCGATCGCGTCGTCGTGTGCATGGGCTCCTTCTGCGACGTGCTCGAGGAAGTCATCGACTACCTCAACGCTCACGGTGAGAAGGTCGGCTTGGTCAAGGTTCGCCTGTTCCGTCCGTTCTCCATCAAGCACTTCGTGGACGTTCTCCCCGAGACCGTCCAGAAGATCGCCGTCATGGACCGCACCAAGGAGCCGGGTTCCATCGGCGAGCCGCTCTACCAGGACGTCGTCTCCGCTCTCTACGAGGCCGGCAAGACGGGTATCAAGGTCGTCGGCGGCCGTTACGGCCTGGGCAGCAAGGACACGCCTCCCGCGTCCGCGTTTGCCGTCTTCGAGGAGCTCAAGAAGGACGAGCCCAAGCGCGAGTTCACCATCGGCATTGTCGATGACGTGACCAACCTGAGCCTGCCCGAGGCCGAGGATGCGCCCAACACCGCAGCTCCCGGCACCATCGAGTGCAAGTTCTGGGGTCTGGGTGGCGACGGTACCGTCGGCGCCAACAAGAACTCGATTAAGATCATCGGCGACCACACCGACAAGTACGTTCAGGCCTACTTCCAGTACGACTCCAAGAAGACCGGCGGTGTTACCGTCTCGCACCTGCGCTTTGGTGATTCCCCGATCCGCTCGCCGTACTACGTGACCAAGGCCGACTTTGTCGCTTGCCACAACCCCAGCTACATCGTTAAAGGCTTCAAGATGGTCCGCGACGTCAAGCCGGGCGGCACCTTCCTGGTCAACTGCCAGTGGAGCGATGAGGAGTTCGCCGAGCACATGCCCGCCGTGGCCAAGCGCTACATCGCGAACAACAACGTCAACGTCTACCTGATCGACGCGATCGACCTGGCCGCCAAGGTCGGCATGGGCAAGCGCACCAACACGGTGCTCCAGTCCGCCTTCTTCGCGCTGGCCAAGGTCCTGCCCGCCGAGGACGCCCTGCAGTACATGAAGGACGCGGCTACCAAGTCCTACATGAAGAAGGGCCAGGCCATCGTCGACGCCAACCACAAGGCCATCGATGCCGGCGCTACCGCCTTCCGTAAGTTCGAGGTTCCGGCCGACTGGGCTACCGCCGAGGACGCCGCTCCTGTCGAGCTTTCCGAGGAGACCAAGTCCGCTATCGCCCAGCAGGTCAAGAACCTGCTCGAGCCCATCGATCGCATGGATGGCGACAGCCTGCCCGTTTCTGCCTTTGTCGATTGTGCCGACGGTCAGTTTGAGCTGGGCGCCTCCGCATACGAGAAGCGCGGCGTCGCCGTGGTCGTTCCCCACTGGGACGAGACCAAGTGCATCCAGTGCAACCAGTGCGCCTATGTGTGCCCGCATGCCACCATCCGTCCGTTCGCGATGACCGAGGACGAGGCTGCCGCCGCGCCCGAGGCTACCCGTACGCTCGACGCCATGGGCCCCAAGGCCAAGGGCATGAAGTTCACCATGGCCGTGTCCCCGCTCGACTGCATGGGCTGCACCAACTGCGCCAAGGTCTGCCCCAAGGGCGCCCTCGAGATGGTTCCCACCGAGCAGGAGATGGATCAGCAGCCCGTTTGGGACTACATGGTCAAGAACGTCTCCGAGAAGAAGGAGCTCATCGCGGCCAACGTCAAGGGCAGCCAGTTTAAGCAGCCCTACCTGGAGTTCTCCGGCTCCTGCGCCGGCTGCGCCGAGACCGCTTATGCACGTCTGGTGACCCAGGTCGCCGGCGACCGCATGTTCATCTCCAACGCCACCGGTTGCTCCTCCATTTGGGGCAACCCCGCTGCCACCGCTCCTTACTGCAAGGACAAGGACGGTCACGGCCCGGCGTGGAACAACTCCCTGTTCGAGGACAATGCTGAGCACGGTCTGGGCATGGCCATCGGTTACGAGGCCGTCCAGAATAAGCTGATCGCCGCCACCCAGGAGCTCATCGCCGCTGACGGTCCGTCCGACGAGCTCAAGGCCGCCGGTCAGGCTTGGATCGACTCCGTCAACGACGCCGAGGCCTCCAAGACTGCTGCTGCCGCCTACGTTGCCGAGCTCGAGAAGTGCGGCTGCGACGCTTCCAAGGCGATCCTCGCCGACAAGGCTTACCTCACCAAGAAGTCCTTCTGGATCTTCGGTGGCGACGGTTGGGCCTACGACATCGGCTTCGGTGGTCTGGACCACGTCCTGGCTTCTGGCCACAACGTCAACGTCTTCGTCTTCGACACCGAGGTCTACTCCAACACCGGCGGTCAGGCCTCCAAGGCTTCGAACCTGGGCCAGGTTGCTCAGTTTGCCGCTGCCGGCAAGGTGACCAAGAAGAAGTCTCTGGCCGAGATCGCTATGAGCTATGGTTACGTCTACGTGGCGCAGGTCGCCATGGGCGCCAACCCGGCTCAGACTCTCAAGGCCATCCACGAGGCCGAGGCCTATGACGGCCCGTCCCTCATCATCGGCTACAGCCCCTGCGAGATGCACTCCATCAAGAAGGGCGGCATGCAGAACTGCCAGGCCGAGATGAAGAAGGCTGTCGAGTGCGGTTACTGGAACCTCTTCCGCTTCAACCCCGAGGCTGCTGCCGGCAAGAAGTTCTCGCTCGATTCCAAGGAGCCCGCGGGCGGCTATCAGGAGTTCCTGATGAACGAGGCCCGTTACGCTTCGCTGACGCGTTCCTTCCCCGAGCGCGCCGAGGAGCTCTTCAAGGAGAACGAGCAGGCAGCTATGGACCGCTACGCTCACCTGCTGAAGCTCAAGACGGTGTACAACGAGGCCTAGGTCTCCCACCGCAGGATCTGAGGGCTAACCTTCGCGGACGTCCTCGGACATGAAAGAACCCCCGCTGCGCACTACG
>NZ_JBNPLM010000012.1:0-57873 GCF_050313495.1 Collinsella sp. SGI.178
GCCCAAGACCTTCGAGGGTTTCGACTTCTCCAGGATCCAGGGCCGGGACGCGGCCGCGCTGGGCAAGCTCCCGTCGCTGGCCGACCTCTACGCGCACCGCAACGTCGCCTTCGTCGGGCCCGGCGGCATAGGGAAGACGCACCTCGCACAGGCCTACGGGCGCGAGTGCTGCATGCGGGGGCTCAAGACCTACTACATAAAGGCGACCGAGCTCAGGGACAGGTTCCAGAAGGCCGTCCAGCGGGGAAACACCTCGCGTGTCGTCTCCTCGCTCGTCAAGCCGTCGTGCCTCATCGTTGACGAGGTGGGAAGATGTGTCTACGACAGGCCGTGCACCGACCTGTTCTTCGATGTCGTCGACAGGCGCTACGAGAAGGAGGGGCCGAACGCGATGGTCCTTACGAGTAACATCGCCCCGAGCGGGTGGGATGAGTTCTTCACGGGCGACGACACGCTCCTCTGCGCCCTCGACAGGCTGTTCGACAAGGCGTCGGTGTTCGTGATGCGGGGCCCGAGCTACCGCGGCAGGGGGCTTGACGCCTACTCGGTGGAGGCCGTCCCCCAGGCGGTGAAGGTGAGGGGGATCCAGCCCGAGGGGATGTAGGAATGCGATAGGAAAGTCATAGATGCGGGCGTGTTGGCTAAAATGGGTCGGCCGGGATTGGTCAATCTCGGCCGACTATATTTGGCTAAATTATTCCGACGCTAACAAGGTCCGGCACGGCAAACTGCACGTAACCCCTCTGTGGTGCCTGAATAACCTCTCTTTGTAGCAACTTGGCTCTAATAGAGCTGATCTCATTGGTCTTTTTACCCATGCGCTTAGCAATCTCGGACGATTTAGTCTGCTGCTTATCCTCGCACATGGCCAAAAGGTATTTGATATCGTTGAGCCCCAGTCCAGAAATCGCGGGCTCGTGAACAACATCGTGAAAACGGGCCTCTGCCAGCGCAATACCTTCGGTTACGTCGCGCTCGCTCACAATGGCACTTTTAGCACGATGCAAGTTGGCGCGCTGCCAAATGGAATAACCGACCAGTTGCACCAGATAGGCATAGCCCTTAGTGGCCTTAGCGGCTCTCGACAGAAGATCGTCCTCTATGGTCAAACCAGTCGCGACAAAGCTATCGCCCATAGAGAGCGCTACCTCCACCTGGTTGATAGGCGCCAGATCTTCGGGGAGGGCACGACGCAAGAACGTAAGCGCCTTGCCGTTAATAAGATCCATAACGCCGGCGGGTAAGCCGGCAAAGGCAAGTGCGATATCTACTTATATCGGATAATATCGAGTTATATAAGCGTGTATAAACTTATCGCGAAAGTATCGACCTTTCGTAATTCGTCTTAATAAGTAGTCCAACGTTACTTTCTTCCAAGCTCGTAGCGAAAGAAAGTTAAGGACTTCCTAAAAACCATTGCCTTAGACCGAGAAATACTCGCTCTCGCTGCTAAGATTCGACCCCAACCACGGATCGCCCGTCAAGAAGAGCTCCGGCCAGCGCTTCATGAACAGCGCCTGCTCGCGCTTCCAACGACACATCTTTTCCTCGTTGGCCTCTTCCCTGCCGCGCGAGGTGAACTCGTAGTGGTACAGCTCGGCATAGGGCGTAAAGATGGTGCAGTAGCCCGCCTCCCACACGCGCAGGCAAAAATCTGCATCGTTAAAGCCGACGGCGAATTCCTCGTTATAGCCTCCGACCTGCTCAAATACGTCGCGGCGGACCATCTGACAGGCGCCCGTCACGGCACTAAAGTTACCGGGGCGCACAGCGCGGGCAAGATAGCCCTCGCGCTTAGCCGAGAAGTCCTGATTGGCATGAGCAAGTGCGCCGCGCACGCCAACCAAAATGCCAGCGTGCTGCACCAGATGATCGGCAAAATAGAGCTTGGCACCCACCACGCCCGCATCGGAACGCTGCAGATAACCCATCATCTCTTCAATAAAGTCCGAGCTTATGACCTCGGTGTCGTTGTTCAGCAGCAGCAGGTAGTCGCCCTTGGCGTGCTCCACACCAAAATTGATGATCTGGGAGTAATTGAACTCGCCCGGCCAGTACACAACGCGTGCGTCACCCTTGCCTTCGGATGCTGCAGCCACGCGCTCCGGCAGGGTTTCGTAATACGCAAACGTCTCCGGGGCCTCGCTGTTGTTCTCCACCAAGACGATCTCGTAATTGGTATACGTGGCCTTCTGGGCGATCGACATCACGCAGGCATCGAGCGTCTCAACGTGGTCCTTGGTGGGGATCACAATACTCACCAGCGGCGCAGACTCCGGCAGCGCATAGCGCATGCGGTAAACAAACGGCGTCTCGGTCTCCTCGACCGCTCCATGAACGCCCAGTGCGTTAAAGTGGCGCTGAAGCGCAAGGCGCCCGGCCTCAACCGCATACGGCTTGCTATCGGCAGAACCGTCGGCGGTGGAACCAGGGTGTACGCGCCAGTGATACAGCACGTGGGCAATATGCTCAAACCGTGCGCCCGATGCAAGGCAGCGAAGCGTCAGATCATAATCCTGGGCGCCCGCGACGTCTTCTGGCGACATGCCAATGCGATCGATAAGCGCCTTCTCCACCATCAGAAAATGCGTCACGCAGTTATGGCTATAGAGCAGGTCAACGTTGAGGCGCGTCTTAAAGACCGGCTGACCCCACTCCCCCGTTTTCTGAAACATGTCCTCGTCACAAAACAGGACCTGCGGACGCTCCCCCTCTGCCGCCTTGTTCAACGCGGCGACATAGCGGAACAACGCATCCGGCTCCAGAATATCGTCATGGTCCAAAAATGCGATGTAGTCGCCCGACGCCTGTTGAATGCCAGCGTTGGTGTTGAGCACAATGCCGCCGTTGCCAGGCAGCTCAATACGATGAACCCGCTCGTCATTGGCGGCGGCCGCAAGCTTGGCCACCGCATCCCATTCGGGCGAGGCGTCCATAAGCAGCAATTCCCAGTTGTCATAGCTCTGGGATACCACAGAGTCCAGCAGCTCACGTAGGTAAACCTGATCGGTCTTATAGCACGGCACCACAATGCTCACGAGCGGTCGGTAGGCGAATGCCGCCGCTGCAACGCACTGACACGCCAAGTCGCCCGGCTTCGCGCGATGCTGCTCAAACCAGCGTCGATAGGCCGCGTCATCCGCACGCGCATCTTTCATGCGGTTCCAACTGTCGTCGACCATGCCATTGTACAGACGACCATCCATGGCGCAAAATCCGCTCTGGGTTAGGCCCGTGGGATCAGCCGCAATCGCGACAAAATCGCGTATATCCTCGGGCATCTCAACGCTCAGATACGTTTTATTGACGCGACATCCGTTTTGCTGGAGAACATCGACCTGCGACTCAAACACATGCACGGTGGCATCAATCGCATTCATGTGCGTATCGAAGATCTGGAGCCCAGGGACGCACTGGGGATCTCCCGCCCACTTGACCTCATAGCGCCAGACAGCGCCCTCATCTGCCGGTAAATAACGAACGGCATCGATCTCGTAGCGACCGCAGCACTCGCCGCGCTGCGCATCGCGAACGAGCGCGCACATCGCAGACTTTGCTTTGTAGTTAATCTTAGATTCCAGCTTGGCAATACAACTATCAAGGCGAATGGAGCCCAGCCTTTTGCCGCCGGGCGCAAATGAGACATCAATTGTAGAGCCGTCCATAAACGGAAGCACCAAAACGACGAGTTCGCGCTCATAATCGGCAACGGAGGGACAAAGCGCAAGCACGCGGCCATGATCGACCGGCAGTGCCAAAGACGGCACGCAAGCGCGATTGGTCGTCGCGCGAACAAAGGCCTGGGAACCCTCCTGCTCAATAAGCCCCGCGATATCCTGGCCGACAAAGCGAAGCAGGACAAACAGACGACCCTGACTGCGGCAAAGCGCCAAACGCTTGATACTCATCTACACTTCTCGCTTTCCCAGAGCGTTCGCAGCCATGCGCTTGCACGCGCCCAGGCGCCCAAACCTCAAGACGTCGTAATCGAACATGAGTTTTTTGCGCGAACGAGCAGCAGGAGCCTTACCGACAAGCGCCGCACGCACCATAGCAGCAACAGAAGGAGCGCATTGTGCGAGCGCAGCATCGCTGCCCACGGCAGAACCGGCAAGCGCCGTGGCAACGGCAGCAAACACCTTGCCGCAGTCCGTACCCAACAGCCTGAGCGCATCGTACAGCACCAGATCGCAGAGGAAGTACGCCAGGTCATCGGCATGCTGGGCATCGAGACCGTCGCGTTGCCAGTCAGCCAGCACCGCGGAGTAAATCTTCACGTGCTCCAGCAAGCGCGTCTCGTCGTCGTAGCGCATGGTGTCCATGAGCGAACCTTTGCGTGCCACGCGATAGTCGTACAGCTTGTTCGAGATAAGCGCGGTCTTACGCGAACGACCGTACACGGCAAAATCGAAGACCTGGTCCTCGCCATACCTAACGGTTTCATCGAACACGATCCCGCTACCCAGCAAAAAAGCGCGCTTGCAAGCGGTGCGCCATGCAAAGGGGCGAGACGCTTCCTTAAACAGCAGGTCGGAGCTATAGCCCACAAACGACACGTCGCGAGGGCTCAACACATAGTTAAGCCACGGATACCCCGCCTCCAAGGGATACGGATTTGCGCCAAAGGTCAAAACGTCGCAATCCTCACGCTCAAAGGCATCGACGATCACACGGCATGCATCGGGCGTAAAGCGGTCGTCGGAATCCAAAAACGCGACGATAGGCGCCGTGGACGCAGCGATACCCGCATTTCGGGCGCTCGACAAACCACCGTTGGGCTTATCGACCAGCTTAAAGCGCGTATCCTTTTCGCAATAGGCAGCGGCGATGTCGCGCGAACCATCCGGCGAGCCATCGTTAACCAGCACACCTTCCCAATCGGACATATCCTGCGCGAGCAGGGAGTCCAGGCACCATGCCAGGCATTCCTCCACCTTGTAGATGGGAACGACAACGGAAATCTTTGGGGTAGCCATGGTCACGCGCTCCTACTGTGCCGTCGGCACGTCATCGGGATGCGGGTTATCACCGTAGGTACGCTGATACGTCAGCACACGCCAAACCAGCGGCAGACCGCCAATCTTAAAATAATGCTTAAACGTATTGAGCTTGCCCGGCTTCTTAAAATCAAAACGCGAATCGATATAAGCACGGGGCGACTTGATCATCAGTCGCAAATCGGTCTCGCCGCGCGGATCGAAGAGCGACAGGTCAAAACGACCGGCATCCCAGTCGGCCTTGAGCTCGGGAGATGCCTTCTCCCAAAACTGCTCGCGCAACTCATCAACCAGGCGCTCATCATTCCAGCGATACGTATCGACCTTCATGCGCATTAAAATGCCCTGAAGCCGAGCCTTAAGCTCGGGGCGTTCATCCAAAAAGCGCTGCATCTCGGCATATTCGTCGCACACGCAAAACACCTTGTTGGGCGAATTAACGGAGCTCTTCTCGTTATCCTGGCGATAGCACAAAATGGGGTCCGCAATAAACGCGGCACGCTCGGCGCATGCCCAGACCTTAAAGTTAAAACCCGCATCCTGATACGAGGCACCCGGCGTGGGAAGGAACCGAATCTGATTGGCGTTGAGGAACTCGCGTCGATAGATGGCAGACCAAATGGAAGGCTTGCGGTAGAAGATGCCCGGGCGATCGACGGGGCGATACGCGGCGCCCGTCATATGCTCGTCGATAATCCCAAACAGCTCACGGCGCTCGCTGGGCGCAGACCAGTACAAGTAAAAGTCGCCCTTAACGACATCGGCATGCTCAGCGTCGGCCTTGGCGACCAGCTTTTGGAGCGAATCCTCAAACATAAAGTCGTCGGACTCAAGGATGCCCACGTACTCGCCGCGTGCCATCTCCAGGCCGCGATTCATCGAGTCGCCGTAGCCGCTGTTGGCCTTGTCGATCATCTTTACACGGGGGTCGCGCTCCATGTACTCGCGGATAATATCCGGCGAGCTATCGGTAGAGCCATCGTTGATGCAAATGATCTCAATGTCCTTGAGCGTCTGCGCCACGGCGGAATCGAGGCACTCGCGCAGGTAGCGCTCAACATTGCAGATGGGAACAAGCAGCGAAACTTTAGGGGTATCAGAGTTCTGCAAGAGAACCTCCTGTTGAATAGCGTGTAACAGGGTTATTTTAGCAGCCGAGTTGCGGCGGGCGGCAGCGCCCAGAATTAGATAAAGCGTTCAAGGCAGGCCTTAAGACCGCGGGTCGAAAGATAGAACAACGTGGCGTCTGCCATCGAAACGCCCGAGGTCGCCACTACGAGCTTTTGGGCAACACGGCGAACGGCGCCCTTAGCAGGCATATCCGCCCACTCCGATCCCAAAAACGTCGTGAAATCCATATTGACGCGACCGGTCACGCGACGGAAACCATCGGCGTCCAAGCGCGCCAGGTCGAACACAATGAGGTCCAAAAACCAAGTGATCAGCTCGCCGGGACACAAGTCCAAAAGACCGTAGGCAGCCCAATCCTTCAAGACCTCCTCGAGCATCCTCATATGGGCGTCGAGCTTTTTAGCGCGGGCCTCGGCGCTGTTGAACTCGTGCGTTGCCGAGTCGTTCTCCATCACGTAGTGGTAGAACTTGTCCGGCATGACAACGGTCTTGCGGGCAAGCGCATAGGCCGCAAATTGGAAGACGACGTCCTCGCCCAAGGCCAAGCCGGGAGCAAAGCGAATGCCTTCGCGATTGAGCAGCTCGCGCGAAAAAGCCGCACGGCACGCATACGGCTGCGCATTCGCATGGAACAGCAGCTGGGGATCACGAGCGCCGAAGGTACTAGCTTTGGGACCCATGAGTTGCTGGACGCGTTTGGGTGCGGCGTCGGACGGCTCGCAGACGCCGCCAAAAACGGCAACCTCGGCATCCGACGAGGCCATGGCCTGTAGCACGCGCTCGACTGTCTGGGCGTCGATGTAATCGTCGGCGTCCACAAAGAAGATGACCTCGCCCTCGGCCGCATCGATACCGGCATTTCGAGCGCACGAGACGCCCGCGTTTTCCTGGTCAATCACCAGCACACGGTCGTCGGCCTGCGCAATTTGACGCAAGACGCTTAGCGTGCCATCTGCGGACCCGTCGTTAACGCAGATAACCTGAATCGAGCGCTCCGACTGCGCCAAAAGCGAATCGAGGCATCGCTGAATGGAGCGCGCCGAGTTGTATACGGGAACGACAATAGTCGCTTTGGGAATCGAGGCCTCTCCCATTTCGCCTACCCCCTCAGCGATTCGATAAGGAAGGCGGCGACCACGCCTGGGCCTCCAACCGAGGCGTAATACTTAGCACGCCCCAAGGCACCATCCGTCGCGAAACTCGGATGTTCGTCAACCCAGCCCTCAGGATCTTTGAGGATGGCAGCGAGATTCGCGCGCTTCCACGGCTTGAGGTCGTCCAGCGAAAACTCCCCCGCGTCCAAGGCCGCCTGAAATTCCTTGGCCATCTGCACCAGGAACTCCTTATAGAACTTAGGCGCCAGGCGCACGTAGTTCCACATGTACGAATCGTACTTAATGAGCTGATTGAACTTGAGCATGCGGGCGACGTCATCACTTGCGTGATCGCGGGCATAATCCTCTCGGATCCAACGCTCGATCTCGGCATACTCGGTATTGACGCAAAAGACCTTGGCCGAAGAATTGACCGAAGAGCTCTCGTTGTCCTGACGATACGAAAGCACGGCATCATGCAGGTAAATAGCCTTATCGGCACACGCGATCACCTTAAAGGCGAATGACGTGTCCTGAAAGGATGCCCCCGGAGTCGGCAGGAACTTGATGCCGTTGCGCTCAAGAAAATCGCGGCGGTACACGGCCGACCAAATCGACGGCTTCTGCTTAAAGAACTGCGTCGTGTCGCTCGGATGCACCGGCTTGTCACAGTCCCTTGCCTTAAACATCTCGTGCAGCGAGCGGCGCTCCTCGGGCTTAGACCAGTAGAAGTCAAAATTCGCCTTCGCAAAGTCGGCGTTACTGCTCTCGGCTGCCAAGACCAGCTTCTCCAGCGCATCAGGCGCCATAAAGTCATCGGACTCTAGAATGCCCACGTACTTGCCGCGCGCCATATCGAGCCCGCGGTTCATGGAGTCGCCGTAGCCGCTGTTGGCCTTATCAATCATCTTCACACGCGTATCGCGCTCCATGTACTCGCGGATGATATCCGGCGAGCTATCGCTAGAGCCGTCGTTGATGCAAATGATCTCAATGTCCTTGAGCGTCTGCGCCACGGCGGAATCGAGGCACTCGCGCAGGTAGCGCTCAACGTTGTAGATGGGAATAAGCAGCGACAGGACGGGGCTGCCAGAGGAATTAGTAGACAAATGTGCTCCTTAGGAAATACCTGTCGTTAATGGTATCAAAGGGTCGTCCCGCCCGCGGGCGTTTATATAATCTATGGAGCCTCTTACGGGCAAAGCAGCCCCACGCCACTCGTCGCGCACATATCAGGTTCCTGCGTTTTATTCAAACCTTGCCAACATGGCGCAGCGACCCTTTACAATAGGTGCCGTCCAACGGACGCATTCGATAGCTTCCGCGCAGCGCTCGCCCGCCGCGCGTGAAAGGATATATTCCCCATGACTTCTACCCTTCCCGCCCCCATCGACAAGCTCGCCATCGTCGTCGTTACGTACAAGCGCCAGGAACTCCTGGCCAACTTGTTCGACTCCATGACCGAGCTCACGGCAACGCCTTGGCGTATCGTGATCGTCGATAACGAAAATTCGCGCGAGACCGAGGCCATGTGTGCCGCATTCAACGAGCGCCTCGCCAACCTGTGGGGCATCGACGCCGATCAGCCCGACGCGCAGGGCGGAACCGACCGCGTCATCTACGCCCCGCAGCTCGAAAACGGCGGCGGCGCGGGCGGCTTTTCCGCCGGCACCAAATGCGCCTACGACCTGGGCGCCCAGTGGTTTTGGGTCATGGACGACGACGTGCTCGTCATCCCGGAGGGCATCGAGCGCCTGGCCAAGTGGACCGACCGCTACGACGTCATCCAGGGTTCGCGCCTGGACTTTGACGGCGGCGCCTTCTTTTGGCAGTACCAGCTCATCCTTTCGCTTGGTATCCCCAACCCCATCGCTAAGTGGGACCTGGGCCCCGAGGGCTACCGCGCCATGAACCAGTTGTGCTTTGAGGGTGGCCTGTTCTCACGCCGCGTTGTCGACAAGATCGGCCTGCCCGATGCGCGCTTCTTTATCTACGGCGATGACGCCTGCTATGGCTATGTCGCCAGCCAACACTTCCCTGCCGTCGTAGTCGCCGATGTGGTGCTCAAGCGCGCCCGCGCCGTCTCCAACTGGGATATCGCCGGCAAACGCCAGCTCAACTCCACCAGTGACACCAATCGCTACTACATCATGCGCAACCGCGGCTACTTGGCCCGCTACATGCAGATCTACGGTGATTACCACCCCATTTTGTTCCGTTTGGGCAATGTGGCGACCTTCTGCAAGGAGTTTATCCGCCTTGCCGCCGTCGACAAGTGCTTTAAGACCGGCATTCCGGCGCTGCGCCGTGGCATGAAGGATGCCCGCAAGATCGTACGCGACCCCAACTGGAAGCCCATGCCGCCCATGAAGGAAACCGAGTAAAGCCGGCCCTCCTATAACTTCTGACATGAGACGGCAACTCGTTGTCCATCAAAGCCAAACCCCCAACGCACGCGGCCCACGGCAGGACGTGGCACGCGAATGTCGTCGAGACCGCTCCGCTCGATATCGAGCAATGCCTGTACTGACAGAAGCTCTAGGCCCAACGCATCGACATCGGGGTCGTACAGCATGCTGACCGAGATAAGCGGGCGGCTATCCAATATGCCAAGTGTATCCACCGCATCAAAGGTATTGGCGGTTGGAAATACTTGGAAACCCCCAAACTCCGAACCGTGCGCTCGTTTTGTAACGGGATCGGCATACCCAGGCAACCCAAAACAAAGACCCTGCAGTGCCAAACGAAAAGCCAGCAGCAAATCCGACACGTCTCCATCGACGCCCAAGTCATTAATAATTACGCCCAAAGCTCGCCTAACTGCACGCTCGTCCCCGCGGCAAAGACCCTCTTGGAAGTCATCGATAGTCTCGGCACTCTCGGCAGCGCACTCGAACCATTCGATAATCACAAGACGCAGCGCATACCGGAGTTCGTTATTGGGAAGGCGCAGGGCGCGGGGCAGACTGCCGTCCGTCTGGTGATCGGTCGCATCTGTCGTCAGGAGTCCACTCAAATACAAATCGGTCCAAATACCTTCCGCTGTCCCGGCATCAGGCTTCACGGCGTCTATGCACAGCGGCGCCTCAACACAGCCATACGGATTAAGCAAATCAAACATTGCCGCAAGCCATCTCAAATCCCAGGCGCCCACAGTCTCGTTCAGACAATCGGCATAGCAACATAGATCAAAGCGCGTTGGCGGCAGGCAGCCCCGAGCCAAGAACTCAACCACACGAGCCGAGTTCGAACAATAGAACCCGCCAAACCGGTAGCCTTCGAACCATTCGCGCGCGCAAGCCAGTCTGTCGCTCTGACCAGTGCAATCTAGCAGCGCCCTGTTTTCGGCATCCGAAAAACCAAACCAGCGATCGCACCAGCTCGACAAGGGAGAAGCCAAACAATACGGGCAGCTGCGATGCGCAAGTGCCGCCTGTGCGGGGCCGGGTCGCTCCCCCATCAAGCAAACCAGCCGCAAAGAATCGATCGAGGAGACAATGACGTCAAAGAGCAGGCGGTCAAGCAACTCGACAAACCACGAGCCATAGGCGCCCTTCGCCTGCATATGATTCGTAAACGCCGCGTCATACCCATCAACCAGCAGCACAACCTGTTCATCACATGCCATACGGAGGAGCTCGATTAACACGCCAAGAGCCGAATCGATTTCATCAGAACCGGCAACACCGCGCGCTACGCGCTCGATATGGCGCACGTCGCCGCGCGCTAAATCGGGAACGTCCAGCAGCGGCAACAGACGAGCGCACTCACGAGCGACGACATCGCGCATGGCGGCCTCGGCATCGGCGCCTCGATAGGAGGAAGTAGAAAAATCCAAAACAATGACCGGATAGCGTGCATACTCATCACGATAGATGCCATCTTCTGCGTCCCATATTTGGCTACCGATGAACAGATTCACGCTCGACGAGCCGGGCACAGGACGCTCCAGATAACATTTGAGCATGGAGAGGTTCATACTCTTGCCAAAACCATGAGGCCGACAACAGAGCGCCACAGTCGATTCGCAATCTAAGATATCGGCAATAAACATGGTCTTATCAACTAAAACACAATGATCGGCGGCGTCGGCAAAATCATGAATATCAATCGGCAGAACAGCATTTCCGCCGGGATTGAGCAACTTTACGTCAAAGGTGTTATCAATATCATACATTGCCTGTTCAGACACCGTTTTATCTCCCCTTTTATAATAACGATGCCATTTTAGCGACCATCTTGATAACAATTTTATTGTTCAACAAATGATTCGGGTAACGGTAGAAATGACTCCATAAGGGGGGCATAACAAAACGATTCGCAACAAATAGGGGTCCGGTGCTATCGCATCGGGCCCCTATTTGAATCGCTAAGGCAAAACGCTCGCTGAGAGCCTACTTTTGGGCGTCTTTCTCCGCAGCGTCTTTGTTTTGCTGATCAAGTTTATACTTACCGCTCACAATAGACGTAGCGCCCAATGTGGCCAAGCTCGCGCTGGCAAGGCTCGCCATCAAAATCAAGTCACCCGTCTTGGGCATGCTGCCCTTAGAGGACTCAGTCGTCGTGGCTGAGGCAGTCACAACCTTGGTCTTACCCTGGTTCTTGTCGGCGCCATCATCAGCCAGGCCCTTGGACCCATTGTCGTCCGCGTGCTTGCCATCCTTACCAAGGCGGGGATCTTTCGATTCCGCACCGTCGACTTCCGTGCCCTTGTCGGAATCAGACCCCTTAGAACCCTCGTCCTTCGAATCGCCCTTAGCTTCTTCGGTCTTTTCCGTAGCGCCCTGGTCGGAGCCATCCTTCTTGGAAGACGAGCCGCTGTTGATGCCAGACATCAGCGAGAAGCCAAACATGGAGCCAAGCTGTTCGCTCGCAGAGGGTTTGCCATTCGTCGACGAGTCGCTCGAGCCGGCAGTCGATCCACCGGCGGAAGAACCAGACCCTGCCGCAGCATCTGCGGAATTCGAAGGCGAGGCAGACCCCGCGCTGCCGGCCGAAGCGACATCGCCATTTCCATCGCTTGCTCCGGCATCGTTCGAAGGAGCATCGACGGTATCCTCGTCAGCACCATTGGTATCGGCACTAGACCCAGAGGGAGCAACGGGAGCGGCGGGCACCTGGCTGGGTGCCGGAGTCACGGGCTCGGGCTCAGGCTCGGGCTCAGGCTCGGGCTCAGGCTCGGGCTCGACCGGCGGCGTCGCCGCGGCCTCGTCCTCGGTAATATAGACCAGGCAATCCTTAAGCTCGTTCTTGTAACGGTTCTTCCAGCCCTCGTGATATTGCGGCTGGCTCGAGTACTTACGGGCAACGTTATTGACCACGCTGCTGGAAAGCGCCGTCACAAATTCACGGTCGGTCATATCGTTTGTAAGATTTGCCCAGCGGAAAAAGTCCTGGCAGCCATAGGTGCCGCACATGTTGGTGATGCTCCACACCATACCCTTGACGCAATCGGCGCGGCCAGAGATATCAATACCAAGCGCGCTCTTGAGCCAGGCCTCGGTCACCGCGTAATAGGAGTTGTATGCATATGAATCTTGCAGCGCCGAGAACTCAGCCGGGTCGGCGTTATAGGCGCCCTGGAAGGCCTCCTGTGCAATGCGGCCCAGCTCCGTCAGCTGACCGTTCGAATACATGGGGTTGCTTGCGTTGGAGATATCGCTCCCGCGGTCAATTGCAGACTTAAGCATGCCGTACTTGGCAGGATTGTAGTTATAGACCTGCTTCATAAACGGGACGAGCGACCAACGACGGTCGAATTGGTAATAGCCCAGCGCGTTATAGCCGTCGCCATACGAAAAGCCCTGGTTATAGTTGCCGTGGCTCTCATACTTGGTAAAGTACTTCATCTCGCTGGTCACATTGACAAACGAGACGCCTTGGACCGACCTCAGCACGCCCGAGAAAGACTGCTGGGTATAAAGGCCCTTATCGATATCGGTGGCATCCGAGGCAACGCCCGGCGTGGGCTCATCCGCAGCAGCGGGCGTGGGCGCGGAAACGGCGCCAAACGAAAGAGCCAGCGTCAATCCGGCAACAATCGCAGAATTCTTGGGCTGCATAAGATCCTCCTTGCATTGGTGTAGTTAAAGTGCAGTTTGCAAAGATAGATTTAAGTATCGCAGCAAGACCGATGTCGTACAACAGCAACTCGACAAACGGTAACGCCCTCCGCGAAATCTTGAGGAATTGCGCTCGAGTTACAGCTTGATATCGAAGTTAATCTCGGGCACGGCCGCCAAGTCGGCCAACGTCACGCCGTCGACGTACTTTTCAATCACGTCGTCCAGACCGCGCCAGAACTTCACAGTAGAGCACAGATCGCTGCGAGTACAGTTGTTGTCGATGCCATCGCATGCGACGGGCGCCGTGCTGCCCTCGACGGCACGCAATATATCGCCGGCACGCACCTCGGCCGGGTCCACGGCCATCATGTAGCCGCCGCCCTTGCCGCGCATACTCTTGAGCAGGCCCGCCTTCATAAGCGGACGGACCAGCTGCTCCAAATACTTTTGCGAAATATGCTCACGGTCGGCAATCTCGCGCAGGGCGATTTTGCCCTCGGCGTCACCGAGCGCCGCGATATAAATCATCAAACGGAGGGCATAGCGGCCCTTAGAAGAAATGAGCATACCTACCCTCCCGGTGCGCTTGAGAAAAAATCATCAGCAGAGTTTGCCCCAGATGCCAAGCGTGTGGGACAGACGATCCCGACTATTATGTCCCACATCTGAAAAGTCGAGTGGATTAGTCGGGTTTTCCCTTGACTAACGCCGAACCCATAGTAACTTTATTCCGAGAAGATTCCTAGGGTTTAGTACACCTATGAGTACACCATAAACAGAGAGGGACAGCATGAGCGCAAATCCGCTGCTTTCCATCGAAGGTCTGACCGCCTCCGTGGACGAGAAGACCATCCTCCACAACGTCAACCTCAACGTCGCCGCCGGCGAAACCCATGTGCTGATGGGGCCCAACGGCGCCGGCAAGTCCACCCTCGGCCACCTGGTCATGGGCGACCCCGTCTACACCGTGCAGAACGGCCGCATCGTCTTTGACGGCCAGGACATCACCGAGCTCACCACCGACAAGCGTTCGCGCGCCGGCCTGTTCCTGAGCTTCCAGGCTCCGGTCGAGATCCCGGGCGTGCCGCTGTCGAGCTTTTTGCGCGCCAGCATCGCCGGCCGCCCCGGCCTGGAGATGAAGGGCAAGGAATTCCGCCGTCGCGTCAAGGAGCTCGCGGCCGAGCTCAACATGGATACCGCTTACCTCAACCGCGAGCTGGGCGTAGGCTTCTCGGGCGGCGAGAAAAAGAAGGTCGAGATGCTCCAGCTTCTGCTGCTGCAGCCCAAACTCGCCATCCTGGACGAGACCGACTCCGGCCTGGACGTCGACGCCCTGTCCACCGTCAGCCACGGCATGGACGCCTACCGCAAGAGCTGCAACGGTTCCATGCTCATCATCACGCACAACACGCGCATCCTGGAGCACCTAGATGTCGACCGCGTCCACGTTATGGTCAAGGGCCACATCGTGCGCGAGGACGACGCCTCGCTGATCCCCTGGATCGACAAGAACGGCTTTGAGGCCTTCGAGCGCGAGGCCGCCGAGCAGCGCGCCCAGGCCGAGGCAGCCGCTGCCGAGCAGCAGGCGTAAAGGGGCGACGCAATGACCAAGAACCGCACCGAGGTCGCGGACATCGACCGCAGCCTCTACGACTTCACCTATGGTGAGGAGGGATTCGAGCGCCTCGACGCCGGCATCACGCCCGACATCGTGCGCGAGATCAGCGCCAAAAAGGACGAGCCGCAGTGGATGCTCGACCTGCGCCTCAAGTCCCTCGAGATTTTCAACCGTTTTCCCGACCCGACGTGGGGCCCCTCCATCGAGGGCCTGGACATGGACAACATCGTCACCTACGTCAAGCCCAACACCGACCAAAAGCACGACTGGGAGTCGGTGCCCGACGACATCAAGAACACCTTTGAGCGCCTGGGCATCCCCGAGGCCGAGCGCAGCTACCTGGCGGGCGTCGGCGCGCAATACGACTCCGAGCTCGTCTACCACAACATGCAGGACACGGCGTCCAAAATGGGCATCGTCTACTCCGGTATCGAGGAGGCCCTGCACGACCCGCGGTGGGAGCCGCTCATCCACGAGAAGTTTATGACGCTCATCCCGCCCACCGACCACAAGTTTGCGGCCCTGCACGGCGCCGTATGGTCGGGCGGCTCGTTTGTCTACGTGCCCAAGGGCACCAAGCTCGATTTTCCGCTGCAGAGCTACTTCCGCCTCAACGCCAAGGGCGCCGGCCAGTTTGAGCACACGCTCATCATCGTCGAGGACGATGCCGACCTGCACTTTATCGAGGGCTGCTCCGCGCCCAAGTACAACGTGGCCAACCTCCACGCCGGCGCTGTGGAGCTCTTTGTGGGCAAGCGCGCGCACCTGCGCTATTCGACCATCGAGAACTGGTCCAAGAACATGTATAACCTCAACACCAAGCGTGCGCGCGTGGACGAGGACGGCGACATCGAGTGGATCAGCGGCTCCTTCGGCAGCCACGTGGGCTACCTCTACCCCATGAGCGTGCTCAACGGCCGCCGCGCCCGCTCGAGCTTTACCGGCATCACCTTTGCCGGCGCCGGCCAGAACCTCGATACCGGCTGCAAAGTCGTACTCAACGCGCCCGATACCTCGGCAACCGTCGAGACCAAGGGCATCTCCAAGAGCGGCGGCATCCAGACCTTCCGCAGCTCCATCGTGGCCACGCCCAAGGCCGAGGGCTCCAAGGCAACCGTGAGCTGTCAGTCGCTGATGCTCGACGACCAAAGCCGCTCCGATACCATCCCCGCCATGGACATCCGCGCCAAGAATGTCGACATCGGCCACGAGGCCACCATCGGCCGCATCGGCGACGATAAGGTGTTCTACCTGATGAGCCGCGGCATCTCGGAGGAAGAGGCCCGCACCATGATCGTCAACGGCTTTGCCAACCCGGTCTCCAAGGAGCTGCCGCTGGAGTACGCCGTCGAGATGAACAACCTGATCAAGCTCGAGATGGAAGGAGCGATCGGATAATGAAACAGACCATCAACACGCCGAACGCATTTACGTCATCCGAGCTTCTGCAGTGCGACGTATCGGGAGCGACGAGCCCGACGACGCGTACTAAAGGTACGCGAGGAGGGTCGGAGCCCCGAGACGGCGTGCTGCAGGAGATCGGGGGCGTCAACGCGATGCCGGCCGCCACATGGGGCTGGCTCAAGATGAACCAGACTAAGCTCGAGCTTTCGGACGAACTTGCCTCCGCTCCCGCCGAGGCCGTTGAGGTCGAGGGCCTGGACGAGCAGATCCATGGCGCGGCCGACGCCTTCGACGCCGCCATGGAGGCCATGGCCGAGCGCTTCCCCGAGCGACGCACCTCAGCCCCCGGCGACGCCGCCGACCGCGCCCGCATCACACCCGAGACCGAGCTCGACGTGCCCGCCACTTCCGTCTACCAGGCCGGCGCCATCAAGCTCGAGGAGGAACTCTCCCCCGCCGAGGCCTTCGAGACCGGCATGGGCGAGGCCGCCTACACCTATCTGGCCGACCATGCCACCAAGCGTATCGTCATCGACGTGCCCGCCTACGGCCGTGCCACGGTCACCGTGCGCGTGAGCGGCGTCGATGCCGCGGCTGCCATCGCCGCCATCGATGTCGTCGCCCGCCCGCAGGCAACGCTCGACCTGCAGATCGCCCTGGACTCCCCCGTTACCGGCGAGGGCGTCGTGGGCTCCGTGCTGCGCGTGTGTGCTCACGAGTACGCCACCGTCAACGTGACCTGCACGCAGACGCTCGACGATAGCTGGATCGCGCTCGACGACACCGGCCTGTTCCTGGACGAGGGCGCGCGCGTCAACGTGCAGCACACCGTACTGGGTGCCGGCGCCAGCGCCACCGGCCTTGCCGGCGACCTGCTGGGCGACACCGCCAAGGTGACGATCGATACCGATTACCTGGGTGCCCGCCAGCAGGTACGCGACTTTAACTACGAGCTTCGTCACCGCGGCCGCAAGACCGAGTGCGAAATCGATGCCAACGGCGTGCTGACCGGCACGTCCAAGAAGGTCTACCGCGGCACTATCGATCTCGTGCATGGCTGCAAGGGTGCCGTCGGCACCGAGCGCGAGACGGTGCTCTTGGCCAACAAGGGCGTCGACAACAAGACCGTTCCCGTCATCCTCTGCGACGAGGACGACGTCGCCGGCAACCATGGCGCCACCATCGGCCACGTCCGCGACGAGCAGCTGTTCTACCTCGCCTGCCGCGGCCTTGACCAAAATGCCGCCGAGGACCTGTTCATCCGTGCCAAGCTGGAGGACGCCGCACTTTCCGCCGCCGACGAGCGCACCCGCGCCGCCGTCGTCCGCCTGGGCAACAACCTGATCGATAACTTTGAGGAGGAGCTCGCATGATCGACACCGAGCACGTTAAATGCGATACCTGTACTGCCCCCGAGCCCATGGAGTTCGACGCCAGCGATGAGGCCTCGCGCGGCTGGCCTACCGTCGACATCGAGACCAACCCCTACAAGGCGCAGTTCCCGCTGTTCCAACAGCACCCCGAGATCGCCTTCCTCGATAGCGCCGCCACCGCGCAGCGCCCCGCCTGCGTGCTCGACGCCGAGCGTGACTTCTACCAGCGTATGAACGCCAACCCCCTGCGCGGCCTGTACTCGCTGTCCGTCGAGGCCACCGAGGCCATCGCGAAGGTGCGTCAGCAGATCGCCGATCTCATCGGCGCCTCCCAGGCCAATGAGATCGTCTTCACCCGCAACACGAGCGAGTCGCTCAACCTGGTCGCCAAGAGCTTTGCGCCCACGGTGCTCGAACCCGGTGACGAGGTCGTCATCACCATCATGGAGCACCACTCCAACCTGATTCCGTGGCAGCAGGTCTGCCGCGAGACCGGCGCCAAGCTCGTCTACCTCTACCCCACCAAGACCGGTCAGCTCACGACCGAGGAAGTGCTTGCCAAGGTTGGCCCCAAGACCAAGATTCTGGCCGTGGGTCAGGTCTCTAATGTGCTGGGCGTCGAGAACCCGGTCAAGAATCTCGGCAAGCTCGTGCACAAGTACGGCGGCTATCTGGTCGTCGACGGCGCGCAGTCGCTGCCGCACATGCCGGTCGATGTGGCCGATCTGGGAGCCGACTTCTTTGCCTTTAGCGCGCACAAGGCCATGGGCCCCATGGGCATCGGTGTGCTGTGGGGCAAGATGGATCTGCTCAACGCCATGCCGCCCATGCTTACCGGTGGCGAGATGATCGATTCGGTCACCGAGCAGGACGCCGCCTGGGCGCCCGTCCCCGAGAAGTTCGAGGCCGGCACGCAGGACGCCGCCGGTATCTTCGCCACGGGCGCGGCGCTTGATTACCTGGTCAATACGGTGGGCTACGAAAACATCCAGGCACGAGAGCAGGCACTCGTCCACTACCTGATGGGCGAGCTCATGCAGCTCGACTTTGTCCAGATCATCGGCTCCATCTATTGGGACAACCACCACGGGGTCGTGAGCTTTAACGTCAAGGGCATCCACCCTCACGACGTCGCGAGCATCATGGACATGGACGGCGTCTGCATCCGTGCCGGCCACCACTGCGCGCAGCCGCTGCTCACCTGGCTGGGCGTCGAGAACCTTGCCTGCTGCCGCGCCAGCGTGGCCTTCTACAACGACAAGGCCGATATCGATAAGTTCATCGCCGGCCTGTATCACGTTTGGAGCACGTTCAATGGGTAATCTGTACACCTCCACCACGTTTATGGAGCACAACTCCCACCCCGACTACAAGTACGAGATGGATGCCCCCACGCACGAGCACGACGGCATCAACCCCAGCTGCGGCGATGAGCTCACCCTGCAGCTGCGTGTCGAGAACGATGTGATCGAGGAGGCCTCGTTTACCGGGCACGGCTGCGCCATCAGCCAGGCCAGCGCCGACATCATGGCCGACCTCATCACGGGCGAAACGGTCGAGGAGGCTCGTCGTCTGGCAGGGCTTTTCCTCGCCATGATCCGTGGCGAGGAGCTCTCCGAGGAAGACCTGGAAGACTTGGACGAAGCCGCTCAGCTCCAGGACATCTCACACATGCCCGCCCGCGTCAAATGCGCCGAGCTCGCCTGGCGCACCCTCGACGGCATGCTCGAGGGTCAGGCTAACCAGTAACGGATGCCCCGAATCCAAGGTTTTTGATTGCCGAGCCGCCCGATACGGGCGGCTCGGCTTTTTCATAACGAGCGCACGCGCAGCCACGCTTCCGGCGCCCAATCTGTCATTTATCGCACGGCCAACCGCAAGCACAAGCGTTTTTCACAGTACCAAAGGCTTGCCACAGGGCCACGGGGCACGCCGAGCAAAACGCCAGGCACCGTCCTACTAGGCTCCGGCTCGCCTCCTGCCTGCCGCAGACGGGTCCCATAGGGTGCGGCGTGCATTTTTGCGAGTATTCAGCACGCCAAGCTATGTGCATACAAATCACGAGCATAAATTAGCGCCTTCGGGCGCGTATATATTGCGTTTTAGAACAGGCATTACGGTCTACGGGGACGCAAACGCGTGCTTCGGGGCGTATTGGCAGACAAATAATTGTCTCGGGGCCCGCAAGTTGCAAGGTTATAGCAGTTCCGACAGCACTACGATGCTGAAAACTCCGCTTTTTGCACGGCGTGGACGGGGGTAGGCACGGGCAAAACCGGACTGAGCTATTGTTTTATGCAAGACGGCAATCATTCTATGCATATTTAGAAGTGTAGTTAACGTCCAAGCATTTAGAATGATGGTCCCAGTGGGCAGACAGCCCTATCCCAGGCTGTCATCAGTCCGCACCGCCGTTCGAGCACGGGCGCGCGCAATACGAGAAGCGGTACTTTTGCTTATCCCCGTATACCGCTCAATCTGGCGCACCGTAAAACCAGCATCGTGCAAGCCAAGAATAACGATATTGCGCTGCGCCGGCGGCGCCGCTTTAACCCCCTGGAGCGCAACCCCGCATCCCTTCGCCAACTCGTCGGCAAAGGCGCGCCGCCCCAACTCCATCTCTACTAAATCGCGCATCGCCGGATCTCCTCCGTCGGGCATCGAAAGCGAATAGGCAATAAAGGCTTTGGCAGAACCAAAAAGCTCAAGCACGCAAGAAGGATCGGAAAATCCCCTCATAGCATCTGCCTCGTCACCGTCGTAAACGCGCAGATGCTCCGCAAAGCTGCTCCAGGGATACCGCTCAATTAGGTTGATGCCCGCATCCTGCGGATCGGCGTGAACGGAGCGAACAGCCTCCATCACCTGCCGGTCGGTATCGAGCGAACAGCGCTCAAAACGTTCCCGGAACAGGCAGCCCGAACGCCCGGTACGCTTATTAAACCGACGAGCATACGTCAACAGCAGGCGTTGCATGGCTGCACTCATGTTGTCCTCATAATCCAAAAGTACCAGATCCACATGGTCGCCCATGAGGCACCACGCCACAATCGTTACCTGGGCATCGCGGCAGCAGTCGCGCATCAGCTCCAAAAACTCCCACCGGTCCTCGTCGCTCTCAAAGATCAGCTGACTGCCCATACCGCGGGCACAGACATGGTAAAAACCGGTGATCGTTTTCCAAACACGCTGCATGGCGCTCCCTTCGCCGGGACCTGCTTACTATCCAATACATCACGATTGAAACGTGCCATCAAAACATTCACGCAAAATGGCATCCGTCGACGGTAAAAGGCGGCAAACCAACGGCGAATGGCATCATAACCACAGGCTAGACACCGCAACATGGACAAGAACTAACCAAAAACTTGACCAAAGCTGACCCCCTATAACGTATCGCATAACCGCAACCAAGCTTGTTAAATCGTTTCAATTGAAAGTTCCGCGCTTCTCGTTACGAAAACTGCGCCGTTCGCCGAATATTCCGTGCATTTCGCGGTATTATAGGGGTTGCATGTCATGTCCCTTTCGAAGGGTCGCCCGGCAATCACCAGCCACGACCTCCAGACGGGACGCCAACACGATAGAGAGGAGAGGCATGCAGTACTCACAGGAAGTGGAGAACATGTGCCCCGTTGCCAAGGGTGCATACCACGGCCCCGCACCCATCCCAGAGGAGGGCAAGTGGGTCCAGGCTAAGGAGATTTCCGACATCTCCGGTCTTACGCACGGTGTGGGTTGGTGCGCACCTCAGCAGGGCGCCTGCAAGCTCACGCTGAACGTCAAGGACGGTATCATCGAGGAGGCCCTCGTTGAGACCATCGGCTGCTCGGGCATGACCCACTCTGCTGCCATGGCTTCCGAGATCCTTCCCGGCAAGACCATCCTCGAGGCCCTCAACACCGACCTCGTCTGCGACGCCATCAACGTTGCTATGCGCGAGATCTTCCTGCAGATCGTTTACGGCCGCAGCCAGACCGCGTTCTCCGAGGGCGGCCTGCCCGTGGGCGCCTCCCTCGACGACCTCGGCAAAGGCCTTCGCTCTCAGGTCGGCACCATGTTCGGCACCAAGGCCAAGGGCGCTCGTTACCTCGAGCTCGCTCAGGGCTACGTCACCCGCATGGCTCTCAACGACAAGAACGAGATCATCGCGTTCGAGTTCCTGAACCTCGGCAAGTTCACCGACGCCGTCAAGGCCGGCAAGACCCCCGAGGAGGCCATCGCTGGCGCCATGGGCCACTATGGTCAGTGGGAGAACGCTGCCAAGTACATCGACCCGCGCACCGACGAGGAGACTCACTCCGTCGCCAGCGTGTTCCCGGTTCACGAGTAGAAAGGGAGGGAAATAACTATGACTGTTACGTTCGAAGGTTACGAGCGCCGCGCTGACAAGATCAACAAGTGCCTCGCCGACAACGGCATCGCCTCCCTCGAGGAAGCTCTGCAGATCTGCACCGACAAGGGCTTCAACCCGCGTGAGATCGTCAACAACACCCAGTCCATCGCCTTCCAGAACGCCGAGTGGGCCTACACCCTCGGCTGCGCTCTCGCTGTCAAGCGTGGCGCCAAGAACGCTTCTGAGGCTGCCGCCATCATCGGCGAGGGCATCCAGGCCTTCACCGTTCCCGGCTCCGTCGCCGAGGACCGCAAGGTCGGTCTGGGCCACGGCAACCTGGGCGCTATGCTGCTCTCCGACGACACCGAGTGCTTCGCCTTCCTGGCCGGCCACGAGTCCTTCGCTGCCGCTGAGGGCGCTATCGGCCTGGCTCTGAACGCCAACAAGGCTCGTAAGAAGCCGCTGCGCGTTATCCTCAACGGTCTGGGCAAGGACGCCGCCCAGATCATCGCCCGCATCAACGGCTTCACCTACGTGAAGACCCAGTTCGACTACTACACGGGCGAGCTCAAGGTCGTCGAGACCATCCCCTACTCCGATGGTCCCCGCGCTGCCGTTAACTGCTACGGCTCCGACGACGTCCGTGAGGGCGTTGCCATCATGTGGCACGAGAACGTCGACATCTCGATCACCGGCAACTCCACCAACCCCACGCGCTTCCAGCACCCCGTCGCTGGCACCTACAAGAAGGAGCGCATCGAGGCTGGCAAGAAGTACTTCTCCGTCGCCTCTGGTGGCGGCACTGGCCGTACCCTGCACCCGGACAACATGGGCGCCGGCCCTGCCTCTTACGGCATGACCGACACCATGGGCCGTATGCACTCCGACGCCCAGTTCGCCGGTTCTTCCTCCGTGCCTGCGCACGTCGATATGATGGGTCTCATCGGCATGGGCAACAACCCCATGGTCGGTGCCACTGTCGCCTGCGCTGTCGCCGTCGAGGAGGCCCTCAAGGCCTAATCGCGCCCGCGCGATGCTCATATAGTTGAGCTTTGGAGCCGCTATCCACCCGGGTAGCGGCTCTTTTTTATTCCAAAACAGCCAATCGCTTTGGATTGCTCCACGAAAACGGCCCATCTACTACGTTTAACCCGCGCAGGTCGACCATAGCCGGGTTTTTGAAAATCAATAAGCCGTCTACCTGCGGTTTTAATTTTGTAATTCTCGGTATGGTTGGGGGTGACCGCTCAGACGTAGTAGATAGGCCCATTTCGTGGCGAGCGGATCGACCCGAGGCGCAGGACAGCTCGTAAAGCCCCGTCTCAAATTGACTACTCCAAAATAAATGTCCGATATATCAGTTGCAGCGAAATATGAGATGCCCGGAGACGAAGCCAGCGAATGCGTATGACGTCCACCTGCCATATTCGCCCTTTACCGAATAGCGCGGCCTTTGCATCGCATTAGTCGATCACCCGTGCGAAAATGCGCCGGACGAGAAAGGAATCCCATGGAATCGACTGATGTACTGGTAATAGGATCTGGCATTGCGGGCCTTTGTGCCGCCATAGAAGCGGCACGCGCGGGCGCGACCGTTGCCGTCGCAAGCGCCGGCAAGACCATGAGCGGATCGAGCTTTTTCCCGGGCACCTGGGGCCTTGGCCTTATTGGCCCCATCGACGAAGACGACGAACAGGACCTCATCGACACCATCCAAGCCGTCGGCGGCGGCGTCGCCGACCCTACGCTCGTCCAGACGTTCGTCCACGGTATTCCCCAGGCCATCCAATGGCTCGAGCAGGATCTAGGTGTTGAGCTCCAGCGTCCGCAAAGCGCCGAGAGCGCCCAGCAAAAGCAATTTATCCCCTGCTTCGACCATAAGACACGCAATTGGCGCGGCCTCACCCGCAAGCCCCTTGAGGACGCGTGTGCGGCCCAGATCAAGTCTCTCGGCATTCACCTGCTCCCCAGCCACGAGCTTATCGACCTTGTTGAGGATACAACCGGAAAGATTATCGGCGCCGTACTCTACGACCGCACAAACGAGCATCTCGTGCCTATGGCAGCCAAGGCCACCATCATCGCTGCGGGCGGCACGGGTGGCCTGTTCGAGCGAAGCCTCACTTCCGCCGACGTGCTCAGCTCCTCGCAGGCCATCGCGCTGGCACACGGCGCAACGCTCACTAATATAGAGTTCATGCAGATGATGCCGGGCTTCATCGAGCCCAAGCGCAACCTTGTCTTTAACGAGAAGACCTGGCGCTACGTACATGTAGACCAGCCGGTCGATATCGCCGACGACAAGCTGGACGATCTACTTGAGCAACGCTCCGGATATGGTCCCTTCACCTCGCGCTTGGCCTCCCGCGCCATCGATCTTGCCATCGATCAAGCGGGTGCTGAAGGTCTGGCGCTCCACTACGACTTCCCCCGCGAGGACGTCCCCGAGTTTGTGCAGACCTTTGCCACCTGGCTACAAAACGAGCACGGCATCGCGCCGACCGACGAGATGCGTGTGGCGATGTATGCCCACGCCGCCAATGGCGGCATCAAAATCGACAAGACCGCGTACACGGGCGTTGAGGGCCTCTATGCCTGCGGCGAGGCGACAGGCGGCATGCACGGGGCCGATCGCATTGGTGGCCTGTCAAGCGCCAACGGCATCGTGTTTGGGCGCATCGCGGGCGCCTCGGCAGCCCAAGCAGCACAGAATGCACCTGAGGTGGCCCCAAAGGCGGATGTCGCCCTCCCCCAGCATGGCATTGCCACAACAGACGCCGAGCGCCTGACCCGCGGCCTTAAGCACACGATGAGTACCTATTGCATGATCAACCGCACTGAAGGGGGCCTATCCAAGGCACTACACGAGCTTGAGGGCTTGAAGACGGAGGCAACGACCTTGAGCACGCAGAAAGCCCAGGACAGCGAAATCGCAGCCCTCGCCCGCCTGCAATCGCAGATTCAGCTGGCAGCGGAAATGGTCAAAGCCATGCGCAAACGGACCGAAAGCCTCGGATCGCACTATCGAGCGGACTAAACTAGACACCCATCTAAAGCAGAACACAACTAATCGATATCTATGGGCCCCGTGAGCTCGAGGTGGCACGGGGTCCATTCGTGTCCGCACGGCAGCGTATCCTTATTCTGAATACAGAGCAGGCAAAGCCCGCACAGACAATAGACCAGCGGGGAGAAGATATGGACAGTCGTGATATCGAGAAGTGCCGTGTCAAACTTGATAGCAACGCCAATGTGGAAGCCGACGTTGAGTATTGGCTCGCACGAGATTTAATGGAACCCATGGGGTACACTCGATGAGAGAACTTCGCCGAAGTTATTAAGAGGGCAAAAGTCTCGTGCGAAACAAACAAAACTCCAGTTGATTCCCATTTTCGTGATACCACGAAAATGGCAACAGCCGGTGTCGCCACTCGCGCGGTTAAAGACTACAAACTTACTCGCTATGCATGCTATTTAATCGCACAGAACGGAGATTCAAACAAGCCAGAGATCGCGCTCGCCCAGGCATACTTTGCCGTGCAGACGCGCCGCCAAGAGCTCATGGAACAGCGCTTCGCAGAGATTCAGCGCTTGCAGGCGCGCCACTCGCCATCCGATTCAGAGAAACAGCTCTCGGGTATTGCGTTCAAACGCGGCGTGGACTCCAAAGGATTCGCGATCATCAAGTCGAAGGGCGATGAAGCGTTATTCGGCGGCAGAAGCACGGCGGAAATGAAGCAGCAGCTCGGCGTACCCAAGAGGGCAGGCTCGACTTGTAAAGCGTCTGTGCCCTTTCGGGTTCGACCCCATGTATGGTTAACAAAAAGCGACTAGCCGAAGCCAGTCGCTTTAACATGCTTTGGTGGGCCGTCAGGGGGTCAGCCTGCTACGCAGGCGGCCGCTGCGGCGCTTCGCGCCTTGCGCGCTGCGCTGGTAAATGCTCACGCATTTCCTCGGCTCCGCGCCCTTTCGGGTTCGACCCCATACAAGGTCAACAAAAAAGCGACCAGCCTAAGCCAGTCGCTTTAACGTGCTTTGGTGGGCCGTCAGGGGGTCGAACCCTGGACCTTGGGATTAAGAGTCCCCTGCTCTACCAACTGAGCTAACGACCCAAAGCTAAAGTCCGTAGTAGCGGACTTTAGAGGAGATATCGTGTGGTGGGCCGTCAGGGGGTCGAACCCTGGACCTTGGGATTAAGAGTCCCCTGCTCTACCAACTGAGCTAACGACCCGATATCAACACGAAGCAAGAACTGGGGTGGGTAAAGGGACTCGAACCCTCGACCTACGGGACCACAACCCGTCGCTCTAGCCAACTGAGCTACACCCACCGTGTCCTGTGCGCTTCGCGCTCGACTATTATTGCAAGGAACGCCACGCGACGCAAGACCCAATTTTCAAGAATTTTGAAAAGAGTTTTTCGGATCCATTTCGAGCAAATCCCACCGGTTCCATAGGAGTAAACTTGCCCCGCCCCGATGTTCGAAAGGACAAGCATGAAAGAACTCTCCAATCGCACGGCAACGTTTACCGATTCGGTCATCCGCCGCATGACGCGCATCTCCGATATGTACGGCGCCGTCAACCTCTCGCAGGGCTTCCCCGACTTTGATCCCCCAGCGCAGCTGCTCAAGAGCCTGGGCACCATCGCCACTGATCCCAAACCGCTCTACCACCAGTACTCCATCACCTGGGGCTCCCAGGCCATGCGCGAGGCGCTTGCCGCCAAACAGGAGCACTTTATGGGCATACCGATCGACCCCAACCAGAACATCGTGGTCACTTGCGGCTCCACCGAGGCCATGATGGCTGCCATGATGACGGTCACCAACCCCGGCGACAAGGTCGTCATCTTCTCGCCGTTCTACGAGAACTACGGCGCCGACACGATCCTTTCGGGTGCCGAGCCCATCTACGTGCCGCTCAACCCGCCCACATTCGACTTTGACCGCGAGACACTCGAGGCGGCCTTCCGCGACAACGACCCCAAGGCCATCGTCCTATGCAACCCTTCCAATCCCTGCGGTAAGGTCTTTACACGCGAAGAGCTCACCTTTATCGCCGACCTCTGCAAAAAGTACGACGCCTACTGCATCACCGACGAGGTGTACGAGCACATCGTCTACGCGCCCCACGAGCACGTCTATATGGCCACGCTGCCCGGCATGTTCGAGCGCACTATCAGCTGCAGTTCGCTATCCAAGACGTACTCCATCACCGGCTGGCGTCTGGGCTACACCATCGCCCCGGCCCAGATTACCGAGCGCATCAAGAAGGTCCACGACTTCCTCACTGTGGGCGCCGCCGCTCCCCTGCAGGAAGCCGTTGTCACCGCCCTCAACTTCGACGACAGCTATTACCAGGAGGTCCTCGATCTCTACACAGCCAAGCGCGATCTGTTCTGTCAGGGGCTCGATAGCATTGGTCTTGAGCATAACGTGCCGCAGGGCGCCTACTACGTCATGATGGACATCTCTGAGTTTGGCTATGACAGCGACCTCGACTTCTGTGAGGACCTCGCATCTAAGGTGGGCGTGGGCGCCGTGCCCGGCTCGAGCTTCTTCCGTGAGCCCGTCAACCATCTGATTCGCCTCCACTTTGCCAAACGAGACGAGACGATTAACGCGGCGCTGGAGAACCTCAAGTCGCTACGCGATAAAATCAAGCCTCGCGGGCAACGACGGCCCGGCAACTAAAGCACCCAAAGAAGCCCCGCACCGCACGCGCGTTGTGGGGCTTCTATTTATAGCGCTTTCTTAATTTGTTTAAAGCGCTATACTTTAGTCACGGAGCAACTCGTCCTAGGGGGAGGAATACTATGGCAGAGCAGCAGCTTATCGGAGCGCTCGAGGCCGGCGGCACCAAGATGGTCTGTGCCACGGGCTATGCAGACGGTACGGTCCTGGAGCGTGAGCAGATCGCAACCACGACCCCGCAGGCGACCGTTGAGGCCGTCAACGCATGGTTTGCAAACAAGGGCATCGCCGCGCTGGGCATCGGCGCCTTTGGCCCCACCGCAGTCAACCCTGCCTCGCCCCAATACGGCAAGATCTTGGAGACGCCCAAGACGGCATGGCGCTACTTTGACCTGCTGGGCACCATCCAAAACGAGCTCAATATTCCCTGTGACTACGACACCGACGTCAACGTCGCCTGCTTGGGCGAGGTCACCTTTGGCTGCGCCCAGGGCCTCACCGACGTGGTGTACCTGACCATCGGCACCGGTGTGGGCGCCGGCGTGCTCTCGGGCGGCCAGCTCGTTCATGGCATGATGCATCCCGAGGCAGGCCATATCCTGGTCACACGCGATCCGCGCGACACCATCGGCGAGCACAGCGGCTGTCCTTTCCACGACAACTGCCTCGAGGGCCTCATCGCAGGCCCCGGCATTAAAAAGCGCTGGGATGGCAAAAGCGCCGGAGACATGGCCGATGACCCGGAGGCCATGGACCTGCTCGCAGGCTACCTGGCACAGGCGCTCGTGACCTACACGCTGTGCTATGCGCCGCAAAAGATCATCATCGGCGGCGGCGTGGCCGACCACACCCCCATCGTGCCGCTCGCCCGCAAAAAGTGCGCCGAGATGCTCAACGGCTATATCGTCACGCCCGAGGTCAACGACATCGATACCTACATTGTCAACAACAGCCTCGAGGGTAAGCAGGGCATCATGGGTTGTCTGGCCCTTGGCGCACAGGCGCTCCAGTAAAGGGTGCACCAACGACACACGGTATTGCCGAGCTCGTATAACGCGCAGACAACGCTATCGCGCCCTGCAGGGCCCCCAAACGCACAAGGCCGCCTAGGACCAAGCAAAACGTCCTAGGCGGCCTTTTTGGTGCATACAAGCGATCGGAGGAGATATCGGAGCACGACGCCGGTAGCCGCTCCGCAGCAGTCAATCATCACGTCGGTAATCATGCCGGCGCGCCCCGGCACAAATAACTGAATCGTCTCGTCGATTGAGGGGACCAGCAACAGAAAAACCACCGTGGGAAGCAGTCTGTCAAAAGTGCGTCGACCCTCGATATCAAAGGCATGTGTCACCAAAACACCGAGCACCATATACTCGGTAAAATGTGCGCACTTGCGGACGACAAAGTTGGTTACCCATTCATACGGCAGGCTCAAGCTATGCAAAAACCCGCGGACGTCCTCCATGATCGCCAAGCTCAGTGAGCCGGACCCCGTGCCGGGAACCAGTGAATTGCCCCAGATCAGCAACACCATGGCGCAGGCCGCAACCGCCCACTTACGATCGATCTTAATCATGCAGAACTAGGCCTCGGCACGAAGCGGCGTAAAACTGGCGGTACCGCCCTCGATAACGCTCAAATAAGCACGACCCGTACGCTTGGCGGTAGAGGACTGCAGGCGCTCGATCTCTTCCTCAAGGATCTGATTGACACGCTCATGGCGACGGTTTTCCATAACGCCGGCGGCGATAGCCTCGGCGCGCTCGATACTCTCGCGCGAGATACGCGCGGTATCCTCGGGAAACACGGAGCTGTGGCGGCCGACATAGACGGGAGCAACAGACACAGGTGAGGCCGCAGGGTAGGGCATCGGCGCGGGGGCGGGCTCGGCGACCTCGGCCATGATCGCCATAGCGGCGGCCCACATGTCCTCGTGGCCCGAATAATCGGCCATGGGGATATCTTCCTCGAGGGAGGCATCGGGGAGACTGTCGGTATCCACGCGATTCTGGGCATCGATAGAGGCAGTGATGGCGGCGGGCTCGTCCAAATCGGTGAGATCCACACCCTTGGCATCGGAAATGATGGGCATGCTGGCGAGCTTGGCGTTGTACGGCACCGCCTCCGCGGCCTGCATTTGGGCCGAAGCACCCCAAAGCGAGCTTTCGGCAGCACGACGAGCGGCGATGGTCTCCTCATCAACAACCAGGGGCTCATCGGCAAAGGGGTCGGCGACAGGAGCCGGCTGAGCCGCGCCCTGCTGGCCGGTCGAAGCGGCCGCCGCGGCAGAGTCGTACGCAGCCGAAGAAGCACCGTTAGAGGCGGCATTGTTGGCAGCGTTGGCCACAAGCGCCACGAAAGCTGCAGTGCTGCCCGCAGGGGCGGCATGAGAGCCCGAGACGGCACGTGCGGCAGCAGCGATGTCGTCGCGGTTATAGGAGCCAGTCTTTTCACCGTTTGTGAGCTCGTCAATTGCGACCTGGTAGATATCGCGCGAGCGAGCGGGATCGCAGCTAACCGGCGAATCGTCGTCGAGCATGCTATCGATCATAGCCCAGGCATCGGCCTCGTCCATGGCGTTGGCGGCACGGGCGATGGTCGGAACGCCATCATCGGCATGACGGCGTTGAAACGCGCCGGTCAGACCGGAGAGAAGCGAAGAGGATTGACCCTGCTCGTCCAAAGTGACAGGCGCAGCAGCCCGGGGAGCGGCCTCCTCGTGCTGAGCGGGAATAGAGGCGGTCTTGAACTCGTTGTAGGTCCGACTAAACTGAGCGGCGCCGCCCACGGCATCGGGCTCAAACAGGCGGCCATCGTGCTCCGCACGATACTCAGAGATACCCAGCGAGGCGGCATAGATACCCACGCCGGCCACCGCGCCCACGGCAAAGGGAACAGCACCCGCGACAACCGTCTCGTTGATTGACGAAAACGGCAGTGTAGCGGCATACACGACCACGGGTGCGGCAAGGCCGATCCCGCAGGAAAGTCCGGCAAGGACTGCTCGTTGTGTTGCATCAGAAGAAGCCATGAGCTCTCCCCATCTTCCAGCACCCAAATCGCATCATTCAGTTGGCTGCGCGAGAGAAGATGAAGCGGGGCCTGAGCCCCAAAGCAACGGTATAAGGTTCGTTTCATCTGCGTTTTCCGTCGCGAAGCTTAACTGCTATTATGCGAAACCCCCTTGGGGATTGCAAGCGACGAAGCGGAATTGAAACGGGAAAATCGCTGCTTGCCGGTCGTGAGGTCAATAATCGTTGGCGAGCGGCTATACGAAAAGGGCCAGGATCTAAACCCCGGCCCTTCTGGCATGTCTATGGTTGCTGTCGCATGCAGCGGACAAACTAGAACATCTGCTCGTAGTCGCTGTGCTTTTTGGCCGAACGCACCAAAAATTCCTGGTTGGTATTGGTGCCCTTGAGGCCCTTGATAAACGATGCTGCCGCGCGCTCGGTATTGTTCATGCCGGCGAGGATGCGGCGCAGGCCAAAGACAAACGGACGCATCTGCTCGTCGACCAGCAGGTCCTCGTTGCGCGTGCCCGAGGCAACGGGGTCGATGGCCGGGAAGATGCGGCGGTCGGCCAGATCGCGATCGAGCTTGAGCTCCATGTTGCCGGTGCCCTTGAACTCCTCAAAGATGACCTCGTCCATCTTGGAACCGGTATCGATAAGGGCGGAAGCAAGGATGGTGAGTGAGCCGCCGTTTTCGATATTGCGGGCAGCACCCAGGAAGCGCTTGGGCGGATACAGGGCCGCCGAATCGACGCCGCCCGAAAGGATGCGGCCCGAGGCGGGCGCCGCCAGGTTGTACGCACGGGCAAGACGCGTGATGGAGTCGAGAACCACCACGACGTCGCCGCCCAACTCCACGATGCGCTTGGCGCGCTCGATGACGAGCTCGGCCACGCGGGTATGGTTGTCGGCGGGCATATCGAAGGTGGAGGCCACGACCTCGCCCTCAATGGAGCGCTGCATATCGGTGACCTCTTCGGGGCGCTCGTCGACGAGCAGGCAGATGAGGTGCACCTCGGGGTTGTTGATCGAGATAGACTGGCAGATCTTCTTGAGAATCGTGGTCTTACCGGCCTTGGGCGGTGACACGATCAGGCCACGCTGACCCTTGCCGATCGGCGACACGATATCGATGGCGCGACCGGTAATGGAATCCTTGCCATGCTCCATGCGCAGCGGCTCATTGGGGTAGACCGGCGTGAGATCGCCGAACTTGGGGCGGTTACGGGCCTGCTCAGGATCAAGACCGTTGACGGTCGTAATTTTGGCGAGACCGGCACGCTTGTCGCCGCCGCGCGAGGGGCGAAGCGAACCCTCGATCACGTCGCCCGTGCGCAGACGCGCGGAGCGGATGAGGTAGGCGGGCACGAAGGCGTCGTCATTGGACTTCATGTAGCCGTGGGCATGGATGATGCCGGAGCTGTCCGGGCGAATCTGCAGGATGCCCTTAATATCGCGGAAGCCCTCGGCCTTCGCGGCTGTGGTGTAGATCTCTTCGACGAGCTCGGCCTTCTTCTTGCCGGTCGTCTCGATCTCGAACTCCTTGGCCTTCTCGCGCAGCTCGGCGACCTTCATAGCCGCGAGCTCCTCGCGCGAAAGCGTTGGCTCGGTCGGAGCTGCGTTGCGCTCCTTGTTGCGCTGTTTGCGGTCGCGCTGACGGCTGCGGCGGTCGTTGTTGCGATCATCCTTGCGCTCGCTGCGCTCATCGTTACGCTTGTGCTGACGGCGGTTGGGGCGGGAACTCTCTTCGGCCTCAGCGCTCTCGACGGCAGGCGTCGTG
This sequence comes from Collinsella sp. SGI.178, assembly GCF_050313495.1. Classification (NCBI taxonomy): domain Bacteria; kingdom Bacillati; phylum Actinomycetota; class Coriobacteriia; order Coriobacteriales; family Coriobacteriaceae; genus Collinsella; species Collinsella sp. SGI.178. The sequence goes on from NZ_JBNPLM010000012.1 coordinate 32,508, forward strand.
GGCGCATCGGCGGTCGCCGGGGTCTCGCCGTCCGACTTAGCGTCGGACTCGGGCTGTTGCTCAGCATCCCCCTGCTGTTCGGCAGACTTGGTCTTGGAAGATTTCTTGCGCGTGCGCTTGGGCTTCTCGCCTGCCGACCGATCGGTGCCCTCCGTCTCGGGAGTCGTGTCGACACTCGCCTCGGTAGACTCAGCTGCCGCAGATTCGGCGCCGGACTTCGCCTCTGCCTTAGCTGGGCGTTTGGCTGCGGTGTGACGGCTGCGCCCGGGACGAACGTCGGCAGGCTCGGCAGCGGCAGAAACAGCGACCTCAGGAACATCAGCGCCCTCGGCCGAAACCACGACAGCCGCTGTAGGCTCGACGAACGCCGGGGCATCTTGGACAGAAGCCGCGGCAGCGGCCGCCTTCTCCGCCTCGACAAATGCCTTGGGCTTGCGGCCGCGGCGATGCGGGCGCAAAGCAGGATCGACGACAAATGCACCGCCGGCCTCGGCAGACACGACAGACTCAGCAGAGGAAGCGTCCTCCTCCGCCGCAGAGCGAACCGGGGTCTCGGCGGCATCGGACGAAGCCTGCTCGGCAGCCTGCTGGACCTTGGCCGCCGTGCGACGGCGCGTGCGCGGAGCCGGCGTTTCTGCTACCTGCTCGGGAGCCGGAGCCGAAGGCGCCTCGGGGGCGGACGAAGCCGCGAGTTCGGTCAGAGCCGCGGCATCGCGCTCGGCGGCACGACGGCGAGCACGAACAACCTGGGCTTCGCTGATCTGCGCAAGCGCGCGGGCCTGCGCAACCTCATCTGAAAGCGGCGCCGAAACCTCGGCGGAAACCGGACGCTTGGCACGCGTCGTGCGCGTGGTGCGGCGTTTGGGCTTTGCAGCCTCATCGCCATCCGCAGCGGGCTTGGCCACACGACGCGTGCGCTTGGGCTTCACGGGCGCAGCCTCCTCCCCGGTAACAGGTGCGACGGGAACAGGGTTCTCACTCGAAGCCGAGGCAGCGTTCTGGTGTGTCTCGGGGACCGACGCCTGCGACGGTGCGGGTTTCGCGATTTGGTCCAACGCAACCGGCGCAGCGGGAGTGGTTTGTGCCGTGCTTATTTCATTTTCTTGCTGTTGATCAGACACAGTGTTTGCTCAACTTTCTTTTAAAGCCCTGTGATCACATGCTCCCTGCATAAACCTTCAGGGCGGCTAAACAGTCTAGCTCCGTTCAAAACACAACGGGCATCATTGATCTGTATCGAGATGATTACGTCAAATACGCAGCGTTAGTGTAACACAACCGCCACCACCTGCAACTTAGTCATTGGACGTTCTTATACAACTGGTCAAAAGGGACACTCTCCCTCAAAAGCGCTTCCTCTGTCGCACCAGAGGAGTGAAGCCGTGGCATCCGGAATAGCCGCGCCACGAAACGCGCCTATCTACTACGTTTGACCCGCGACCCCTGACCATCCCCTCGATCTTCCTAAAATCGCAAGCCCGCTACCTGCGGTTTTAATATCGTACTTTTCGGCATGGTTCGGGGTATGCGACTAAACGTAGTAGATAAGCCCGATTCGTGGCGGACGGTTTCGCACCGCTCTCCCACCGGACAAAAATAATCCGTTTTCCTCCGTCCCCAAGGGGTCGTTTTCAAAACGATCGCGGATTACGGTGCAAGAACGGCGTAAGCCAACCATACCCTGCATTTTTAATATTCGGCAAGCCGTCTACCTGCGATTTTATTTTCGCTGCTGTTGCTATGGTCGCCAGGCAGCGATTCAGCCCCGTAAACCGGTATAGTTGCGTTTTTGTAGCATTTTTCAACACGCCAAAAAGCCCCGCCAAACGCAAAAAGCCCGACCTCCGCATGGGAGATCGGGCTTATAGGGCTCAGCAAAGCCAAACCTACACGGTCAAACGACCCGTAGATTACATCTGCTCGGGTGCGGAAACGCCAACCAGAGTGAGCACCAGGGCGAGCGTCACGCGGACGGCGTCGCAAGCGGCCAGACGGGCGCGCGAAAGCTCGGGGTCGACGGGACGGCCCTCGCTCGGAAGCACCTGGCAGGCAGCGTAGAAGCTGTGGAAGTCGCCGGCGAGCTCCTCGGCAAAGTGCGTCAGACGGAACGGGGCGCGGTCGCGAGCGCAGCTGGCGATGAGGTCGGTGAGCTCGTTGAGCTTACGCGAAAGGGCAAGCTCGGTGGGGTCGGTCAGCAGCGAGTAATCGACGTTCTCGCCGATGGCCTTGGCGGCGACGGCCTTCATGCCCATCTCGTCAGCCTGCTCGGGCGTAACGTCAGCGGCACGGCGCAGAATGGAGCACACACGAGCGTGAGCGTACTGCACGTAGTAGACCGGGTTGGAGTTATCGCGCTTCTTAACGGCCTCGATGTCGAAGTCGACCATCTGGTTGGAGCTCTTGGAGATGAGCGTGTAACGGGCGGCGTCGGAGCCGACCTCGTCAACAAGCTCCTGCAGGGTCACCATGGTGCCCTTGCGCTTGGACATACGGACGGGCTTGCCGTTGCGCAGCAGGTTGACGAGCTGGCCCAGCAGAACCTCGAACTTGCCGGGATAGCCAAGAGCGTCGCAGACACAGCGGACGCGGTCGATGTAGCCATGGTGGTCGGCGCCCCAGATGTCGATGACGTGGTCGACGCGCTGGAACTTGTCCCAGTGATAGGCGACGTCGGAGGCGAAGTAGGTGTACTCGCCGTCGGACTTGATCAGGACGCGGTCCTTGTCGTCGCCCAGGTCGGTGGAGCGGAACCACAGAGCGCCGTCCTTGGTGTAGAGGTAGCCCATCTTGTCGAGCTTCTCAAAAGCGCGGTCGACGGCGGAGGTGCCGGCGGTCTCGCCCTCGGTGTCCTTCACGTACAGCGAGCGCTCGGAGAACCAACGATCGAAGTCGCAGTTGACGGCGTGGCAGAGATTACGCATGTTGTCGACCATCTTTACGTAGCCGCGCTCGCGGAAGCTCTCCATACGCTCCTGCGGATCGGCGTCGACCCACTTGTCACCGTCGGTGCGCCAGAACTCGGCGGCCTCGTCGATGATGTAGTCGCCGCCGTAGGAATCCTTGCCCAGAGTCTCGGCAAAGTTGTCCTGATACGGATGGGTCTCGGGATGCTCGTCGTTCTCGTCGGCAACAAAAGCATCGCGGTCGGCAATCAGCAGCTTGTGAGCCTCGTCGATATCCACGCCCTGCTTGGCGATGATGTCGGCAAGCTGCATATAGCGCGTGCTGATGGAGTTGCCGAAGGTGTTCATCTGAGAGCCGTGGTCGTTGATATAGAACTCACGCTGGATATCGTAACCGGCATGGTCCATAACGCGGCAGAGGGAGTCGCCCAGAGCGGCCCAACGGCCATGGCCAATATGCATGGGGCCGACGGGGTTGGCGGAGACAAACTCGACCTGGGTCTTCAGGCCGCCGCCGACGTTGGACTTAGCGAAGTCCATGCCCTTCTCGCGAGCCTCGCCGAAGATAGCGTTCTTGACGGCGACGGAGAGGTAGAAGTTGATGAAGCCAGGGCCGGCGATCTCGACCTTCTCGATCGCGGGATCCTCGGGCATATGGGCTACGACGGCCTCGGCGATCTTGCGCGGGGCGCAGTGAGCCAGCTTGGCGGACTTCAGGGCCATGGTGGAGGTCCACTCGCCATGAGAAGTGTCAGCCGGTCGCTCGATAGCGCAATCGTCAAGTTCAAATGCGGAAAGGTCGCCGGCCTCCTGGGCCGCAGCAAGCGCAGCGCGTACCAGCTCTTCAATCTTCTCGGGCATAGATCCTCCTTGTGTTAAAGCCCCCGAGCTCTTGGTCACTCGTAGGGCAAAAGCCAGAGTTTGCAGCACTCTATCACAAGCGGTAACTACTGTCGCAGGGTAAAGTCAATCGATATTGCATATGCACATAATTGACCACAGTTGTCGCAAGGCCATTCAAAGATGGCGGTCTGCCTGCTGGTTGTGCACCCGCCGAAAATGCATAAACATCTGCATGGGCAGCTCAGAATATCGAATACTCTTACCTATCAGATTTGTGTGCTTTTCCTGCATAAAGTAAGGGTTTGCGCACGTCAGCGTGGTATTCTAGACATACGTAAATTCGTATAAGTTGGAGGTAGCATGTTCTCAATCGGTCAACACGTCATTCATCCGGGTCAGGGAGTCTGCACCGTCGTCGGTTTTAGGGAAGACACACCGCAGCCCATGCTGTTGCTCGAGACCAAGCAGGGACATGCGCAGACGATCCTCATGTACCCCGTGGCGCAGGCCGACCGTCTGCATGCCGCCATCTCCCAGCAAGATGCCGAGCACCTACTGAGCCATTACGACGAGCTGGAGTGCGACACCTTTACCGAGCGCAACAGCTCGCTCGAGGAGACGCACTTTAAGCAGCAGCTCAAGCTGGGTGCGCCCGAGACGGTCCGCGTGGCAAAAACAATGATGCACCGTATTCGCCAGGCCGAGGAAGCAGATAAAAAGCCCAGCTCTTACTACATGCGCGTACTCAAGGAAGCCAAGCGCCGCTCCATCGAGGAGATTGCCGTGGCCCTGGGCGTCACCGAGGAAGACGCCGAAGCCCGCCTAGCCCAAGCCGCCCTCAACTAACCTGCCAAAAAGGGACAGGTTTATTTTGGCAGGTTAGGCCTGGAAGGTGTCGCGGTCGGGCGCGAAGGATTGCATGGCCGCGATGGTGCGGTCGAAGAGCTCGGGGAGCTCCCAGCCCAGCATCTCGGCGCCCTGCGTAATCACGTCGCGCGAGCAGCCGGCGGCAAAGCGCTTGTCCTTGAACTTCTTCTTGAGCGACTTGGTCGTAAAGTCCATGACGCTCTTGCTCGGACGCATGATCACGGCAGCCCCAATCAGGCCGGTAAGTTCGTCGCAGGCAAACAGGATCTTTTCCATCTGCAGCTCAGGCTTGGGCAGCGAGGCATTGAAGTCCGAGGTATGCGTCTGGATGGCGCGGATGAGCTCGGGCGATGCACCCTCGCCCTCCAGAATCTCGGCCGCATAGATGGTGTGGTTCACGGGGTCGTCCTCATGCTCCTCCCAATCCAAGTCGTGCAGCAGTCCGACGATGCCCCAAAACTCCTCGTTCTCGGGGTCGAACTCGCGCGCAAAGTAGCGCATGGTGCCCTCGACCGTCTCGCCGTGGGTGATGTGGAACGGATCTTTGTTGTGCTCGTTGAGCAATTCGAACGCACGGTCGCGGGTGATTCCGGCGGAAAGCGTCTGAGACATGGCAATACCTCCAGGTGAGTCGGTGCTAAGACACGGTGTCACTATCGTATATCGCCGCGGCTCAAGCCGAAAGGCAGAAAAGGCATACGGAGAAAAAAGCCGGGCGAACGCGTCGCCCGGCAAAACCGCAGATAAAACCTGCCAAAATAAACCTGTCCCTTTTTGGTAGGTTTAGGGGCGGACCTGGCCGGTGCCGCGGAGCTTGTATTTGTAGGTGGTGAGGGCCTCGGCGGCAAAGGGGCCGCGGGCGTGGAGCTTTTGGGTCGAGATGCCGATCTCGGCGCCCAGGCCAAACTCGCCGCCGTCGGTAAAGCGCGTGCTGGCGTTGGCATACACGGCCGAGGCATCGATCTCATCCAAAAAGCGCTCGCAGGCGTCCGCGTCCTCGGCGATGATGGCCTCGGAATGCATAGTGCCATAGCGGTTGATGTGCGCGATGGCCTCGTCCTCGTTCGCCACGACCTTCACGCTCATCTCGAGCGCCAGGTACTCGCGGCCCCAGTCCTCCTCGGTCGCGGCCACGTAGTCGTCGCCCTCGGCAAGACCGGCGTCGGCGCATGCGGCACACGCGGCCTCGTCGCCGTGAATCAGCACGCCGTGGTCGTGCAGCACGGCCACGACCGCCGGCAAAAACGAATCTGCCACGGCGCGGTCCACAAGCAGCGACTCGGCGGCATTGCACACGCCCACGCGCTGGGTCTTGGCATTAACGATAATGTTGAGCGCTTTATCAAAGTCGGCCGACTCATGCACGTAGATATGGCAGTTTCCCGTGCCCGTCTCGATAACCGGCACAAGCGACTCGCGCACGCAGCGCTGGATCAGGCCCGCACCGCCACGCGGAATAAGCACGTCGACGATGCCGCGAAGCTTCATGAGCTCGCCGGTGGCCTCGCGATCGGCGGACTCGATCATCGAGATAGCCTCGCGCGGGAAACCCTTGGCCTCGAGCGCATCGGCCAGCAGTTCGGCAATCATGGCGCACGAGTGATAGGCCAGCGAACCGCCGCGCAGAATGCAGGCGTTGCCGGTGCGGATGCAGATGCCCGCGGCATCGGCCGTCACGTTGGGGCGCGCCTCATAGACCATGGCGACCAGGCCCAGCGGCACGCTCACGCGGGTGAGGTCCACACCACTTGCAAGTACACGGTGGTCGAGCACGCGGCCGACAGGATCGGGCAGCTCAGCGAGCTTCTCCAGGCCGGCGGCCATGCCCTCGACGCGCTCGGTCGTCAGCAGCAGACGGTCGAGGAGCCCCGCCGAGGTCCCCGCATCGCGCGCAGCGGACATATCGAGCTCGTTGGCGGCGACGATGGAATCGACGCCATCGCGCAGCGCCGCGGCCATGGCGCGCACGGCCTCCTGGCGCTGCTCGTCGCTCGCCGTGGCAAGCGAGGCCGACGCTGCCTTGGCGGCAACGGCAAGATCGTGGACATACGTGGCTATATCGACCGACATGGGCGGCCCTTTCTCTTAGAAGTTTGCCAACCATGGTAGCCGATTTGTGCATGCCCTCGCGCATGGCGGTAGAATTGGTCAACCCGAAACACCGCAACGAACGGAAGTACCGCATGGCCCTCATCACTTCGTACCACGTCCCCGGCCTCTATGTCGAGGACCACAGCATCGACGTCCCCTTGGATTGGCGCGGCCTGGAGCCGATGCTTTTGGCCTTCGGCAGCACCATGCGCCGCGGCGCCATGCCGGCGCCCATCGCCGGCGCACCCGAGAGCATCAAGCTTTTCTACCGCGTGGTTTGCGCTCCCGACCGTATCAACGACGACCTGCCACTCCTCCTCTTTTTGCAGGGCGGCCCCGGCGGTGAGAGCCCGCGTCCGCTGTCGCCCACAAGCGACGGCTGGATCGAGGAGGCCGTCAAGCACTTTCGCGTCGTCCTGCCCGACCAGCGCGGTACCGGGCGCAGCAGCTGTGTAGACGGGCGCACGATTGCCGCACTGGGCGAGCGCGCCGAGGCGGCAGGCTCCGATGCGGCCCGCTCGCAGGCGGACTTCCTCAAGCGCCACCTCGCCAGCTCCATCGTGCGCGACTTTGAGTACCTGCGCCTGGTGGGCTTTGGCGGCAAGCCCTGGGTCACACTCGGCCAGAGCTACGGCGGCTTTTTGACGTTGAGCTATCTGTCGCTCTTCCCCGAGGGCGTGGCGGCGAGCTTTACCTGCGGCGGCATTCCGCACGTACCGGCAAGTGCCGGCGAGGTCTACGCGCACACCTTCCCGCGTATGGCGGCCAAGACTCAGCAGTATTACGACCGGTACCCCGCCGACGTCGAGCGCGTGGCGGCCCTGGCAGATGCCCTCGAGGAGCAAAAGCCCGCGCTGCCCGACGGCTCGCCGATGACGGTCGAGCGCCTGCAGCTCATGGGCAGCGACTTTGGCATGAAGCCGAGCTTTGAGCGCATGCACTGGATTATCGACCACGCGTTTGTTAATGGCGACGGTACGCTGAGCTGCGGCTCCTCGGTATCAGACAGCTTTTTGATGCGCGCCTTCGAGCGCACCAACACGCGCACGAATCCGCTGTACTGGACGCTGCAGGAGTTCATCTACGCCGATGGCGACACGATGCCTATTGGCTGGGCAGCCGCCGAGGAAAAGGCCCATCGTGCCGAGTTCGACACCCTCGCGCGCCCGCTCATGTTTACCGGCGAGGCCATGTTCCCGTGGATGTTTGAGCAGATGCCCGAGCTCAAGCCCTTCAAGCCCGCCATGGACCTGCTGATGGAAGACACCAGCTGGGACAAGATCTACGACCCGCAGCGCCTGGCCTGCAACGAGGTGCCGCTCCAAGCCGCGGTGTATTTCGACGACATGTACGTGGATTCGGGCCTGCAGCTCGACACGCTCAGCCGCGTGGGCAACTCACATGCCTGGGTGACGAACGAGTTCGAGCACGACGGCCTGCACGGCAGCGTGGTGTTCAAGCACCTCTTCGACGAGGCCCTCAACCGCGGAGACCTGCGTCGAATCTTCTAGCAAAGGAGTGTCCCCACCTGCCGGCGCAAAAGGAACGTCCCCAAGTGCCGGCACGAGAAAGACAGCGCTGCGGGAAACGATCCGCAGCGCTGTCTTTCTTTATGCAAAGACGATCAAGTTGTCTCGGTGGATCGCGGGCTTCTCGGCCAAGTCTGCCAGCAAGCGGTTGCCGGCAATCTGGTCCTGGCGGCGTCCGGCTGCAAGCTCCAGCACGTCCGAATCGGCCTCGGCGATACCGCGGGCGACAACCATGCCGCTCGGATCGCACACGTCAAGCACATCGCCCTCGGCAAACGTGCCATCGACCTCGCGAATACCCACCGCAAGCAGGGAAGAACCGCGGCTGACCAGCGCCTTCGCGGCGCCGTCATCGACCGTCACCGAGCCATGCGCCTTGTCGCCCAGTGCAATCCACAGCTTGCGGGGCGCAATGTCCAGGCGCTCCGCCGGCGGATCGAACAGCGTACCCACGCTCTCGCCGCGGGCAAGGCGCACGAGCGCATCGGGCTCCTCGCCCGAGCAAATCACGCTCTGAATGCCCGCCGTCATCAGGATGCGGCTCGCGCGGATCTTGGTAATCATGCCGCCCGTGCCAACCGATGTGGAAGAATCGCCCGCCGAGGCGATGATCTTGGCATCGATCCTATGCACGACCGGGACGAACTCGGCCGTGGGGTCCTCGTGCGGATTGGCGGTATAGAGGCCATCGATGTCCGAGAGCGTCACGCACAGGTCGGCAGAAACCAGGCAGCCCACAAGCGCCGCCAGCGTGTCGTTGTCGCCAAACTTGATCTCGTCGACGGTAACGGTGTCGTTCTCGTTGACGACCGGCACCACGCTCAGTTCCACCAGACGCAGCAGCGCGTCGCGCGCGTGCAGATAGGACGTGCGACGGGCCGTGTCGTGACGCGTGAGCAGCACGAGCGAGGTGAGCAGGTCGCGCGCATGGAACTCCTCGTCGTAGGCCGACGAGATGATGCACTGACCGGCCGAGGCGCAGGCCTGCAGGCTCGGCAGGTCACCGACCGGTTTGCGGTCAAAGCCCAGCACGGGATAGCCACAGGCAATGGCGCCCGAACTCACCACGACCAGACGCCAGCCGAGTTTGCGCAGGGCAGCAGCCTGATCGGCAAGCCCGCCGATAAAGGCGCGGTTGACCTTGCCATCGGCGCCCACCACCGTGGACGAACCGATCTTTACCACCATCGTTTTATAAGAAGTCGTCATACGTCAAACCAATCAACTGTTGAGGGTTCGGGCGAGCTGACGGCCGAGGGAACGTAATTCCACCCTACACCCAAGAAAATTAGCGAGCCCAGGGGAAAGCAGAAGCCGCGGCCATGTTCTTGCGCACGAGGTCGTCGCGCACCTGCGCCAGGCCCTGCTCCATGCCCACCACATAGGTCTGCGGGTACAGGAAGCGCTTGTAGACCGGATCCAGATGGTCCAGCGCCCAAGCGCAACGCTCGCGTGCGGCCTCGATGCTCTCGCGCGGGGCAACAGCACTGCCATCGCGCACGATCGGCGCCAGCAGCTCGCGATACTCAAGCTCGGACACGTCGGTCACTAGAGCGGCATCGTTCACGGCCACGAGGGTATTGCCGCGCGCGGCGCCCTCCCCCGCCAGATGGTCCTCGTCATAGATCATGTCGCAGACCGGGCCGCCAAAGCCGTCGTAATAGCGGCGCACGCGCTGCACGCCTGGAATCGTGCGCTTGTAGGGCTGCTCGGAGAGCTTGACCACCGGAGTCCACGGGTCCGCCTCGCTCGCACGGCGGGCGGAAAGCTTGTACACGCCGCCCAGTGCCGGTTGGTCGTAGCAGGTCGCGAGCTTAGTACCCACGCCAAAGCTGTCGATGGGCGCGCCCTGGTCGAGCAGCGACTGAATCGTGTATTCATCCAGATCGTTGGAAACCGAGATCCCCACATAGGGCAAGCCCTCGGCATCAAAACGGCCGCGGACATACTTGGACAGCTTGGCGAGGTCGCCTGAGTCGATGCGAATGGCCGACAGACGCTCGCCCACCGCCTCCATCTCCTTGGCAACCGTAATGGCATGCTCGCAGCCCTCGCGCACGTCGTAAGTGTCAATGAGCAGCGTGCAGTTCTTGGGGCTCGACTTGGCAAAGGCACGGAAAGCCTCGAGCTCGGAATCGAAGCTCATCACCCAGCTGTGCGCATGCGTGCCAAAGACGGGAATACCGTAGCGGCGACCGGCAAGCACATTGGACGTAGAGGAACAGCCGGCAACGTAGCTCGCGCGCGCGACGGCCAGACCGCCATCGGGACCCTGGGCGCGGCGCAGGCCAAACTCGGCCACGGGACGGCCGTCCGCCGCCAACACCACGCGCGCCGTCTTGGTGGCGACAAGCGTCTGGAAGCCGACGATGTTGAGCAGCGCCGTCTCGAGCAGCTGGCACTCCAGCGCGGGGCCGGTGACGCGCACCATGGGCTCGCGCGGAAAGACGAGCTCGCCCTCGGGGACGGCGTCGATGTTTACATGCGCACGAAAATCGCGCAGGTAGTCGAGGAATTCGGGCTTAAACATCGCGCCGCCGGCCGGGGCCTGGAGCGATGCGAGGTAGTCGATATCCTCGGGCGTAAAGCGAAGGTTCTCGACCAGCTCGGGCAGCTCGGCGGTGCCGCACATAACGGCGTAGGCGCTGCCAAACGGATGGTCACGGTAAAACGCCGTAAAACAGCCCTGCTCATTGGCCTTGCCGCTCTCCCACAGGCCCTGGGCCATAGTGAGCTCGTACAGATCGGTGAGCATTGCGATGTCGGTGGGATGCGAGATGTCGGTCAAAGCCATGGGGCGACCTTTCGGATGCGTTGTGCAGAGGTTGAGGGTTGGACGAGAGCAGAGCATGCGGACATGACGCCCGATGCAAATCGGTTAGAGCAGGCCCATGCTGGTCATGATCGTGTAGCCCATAAAGACGACAAACGCGACCAAGGCGAGCGCGATGATGATCTTTTGAGCCGGAGCCATACCGGGGATCTCGCCCTCGGCCGTGGGCTCCTTGGAAGTGACCATGCGCTGGGCAAACGTCATCTCGTCACGGCTCGGCTTGGAATCGACGGGCTTGGGACGAGCGGCTTTTTTAGGCTGAGGCTTGGGTGCAGCAGGCGCAGGCTTCGCAGCAGCGGGCCTGGGCGCGGGCGCGGGCTTGCGCTCGGATGCGGCGCTCGCAGCGGCCTCCTCGGCCTTCGCATGCTCGGCACGCAGGGCGGCCAGCTCCTCACGCTCGCGACGGGCCTCTTCCTGGGCCTCGCGGCGGGCCTTCTCAGCGCGGAGCTCTTCCAACTCGGCGCGCTCCTCGTCGGACAATGGTTGGGAATCAAGCTCGGCCATGGTGCAGCCCTTTCTTTCAAAAAAAGCCGCCGACACAATGTCAGCGGCTTATCAAATCCAAGGGTGGAGACGAAGGGAGTCGAACCCTCGGCCTCTGCCATGCGACGGCAGCGCTCTCCCAACTGAGCTACGTCCCCAGGACAAGTTGTTATTTTACCTACGGCTCGCCAACTGTCAACGCCCAATACCCAGTCTTTTTGGGACGGGGCTTTTTTGACTACTTTTCGGATGTAGCTCGACCCCCACCGGGAGCAGTCTTTTTGGGACGGGGCTTTTTTAGCTACCCAGGCAGATAGCGAAAACGATTTGGACGATTAACGGCAGGGGCAGCTAAAATAGCCCCGTCCCAAAAAGACTGCTCAAAAGAGCTACTTTGCGCTGGTGAGGACGCCAGTGGTGTCGAACGCTGGGGTAAAGCTCTCGTCTACCGCGCCGCCCTCTTGCCAGAACATCGTCGTAAAGCCCAGGTCGTCGGCATGGTCGAGCACCCGCTCGTACTCCTCGCGCGTCACGGCTCGCGCCAAGTCGCCGCCCCGCTCGCGCATGAGCGCATTGGGCGTGTACTGGTTCATGACCGAGATCGGCACATCACCCACCGTCTGCCACACCAGGTCCAACACGCGACACGAATCGTCCGCATGTCCCGGCAACACCAGGTGACGCACGATCATGCCGCGCTTCATGAGCCCATCCTCGTCCACCAGCTCTCCCCCACGGCGCTCAATCTCGCGCGCCATTTGCGCCAAACCCGACACGGCCACACGCGGGTAGTCCTTAATGTGGGAGAGCGACTGCGCAAGCCCCGCATCGGCATATTTAAAGTCGGTTAGCCACACATCGACCAGATCGCCGAGCGCCGCCACGGCACTCGCGCGCTCATAACCGCTTGTGTTGTAGACGATTGGAACAACCAGTCCGCGCGCCCGTGCCGCGGCAATCGCAGCCGGCAGCAGGTGCGCGTAGTGCGTCGCCGTCACCAAGTTAATATTGTTTGCACCCTGGTCCTGCAGCTCCAACATAATCTCGACCAGGCGCTCGGGCGAAATTTCAATCCCAAAATTGCCCGTCGAGATCTCGTGGTTCTGGCAATAGACGCATTTGAGCGAGCAGCCGCTAAAGAAAATCGTGCCCGAACCGGCCTCGCCCGAGATAGGCGGCTCCTCCCACATATGAAGCGCCGCACGGGCCACCTTGAGCGTGTCGTTAGCACCGCATACGCCGCGCGCACCCTCATCGCGCGCCGCACCGCAACGGCGCGGACACAAATGGCAGGCGGGCGAAAAAAGTTCGGTCAACGACGTCGGCATAAAAACATGCTCCAAAACAACGATTCAGCAGCTCAAACGCAAAAGGACCAACCGCGCAGACGGCTCGAGCCCAAGGCGCCGTAATCGTCCGACACGATTTTTGTAATGTCAAGACTGGAATCGATAAAGTGCAGCTTTATGATGTAGGTATTCCGCCCCCCGCGGAGCAACTGGGTGAACCGTCGCGTTTATTTAGGGAGCCCACACAGTCGTACGTAGTACAGGTATCCTTCGTTGTTAAGGACGCTGGAACGGTCGATGAGGGCACCCACCTGTTTTAGGTGGGTTCATTTTCGTAACGTGGGGGGTGGTTTTCTTTTGCCGTTTTTGCCAAAAATAGCCATCGCAGATCCCGTATGACACCCAACGGCACTCGGCAGAACCCCCGCCACCATCCCAATATCTGGTAAGCGCGTGATTATCGATCGGCGCGATTCCCCGCACCCCCTTTGGTCGAGTATCATGGGTCAGCTATACCCTTTGCGGCATGGCATCCTTTGACCTTTTCCTTCGACGCTTGGCGGTTTTTGATACATGGCTTCATCCACGAGCTACATACCGTTCCTTTGCGTGGCAGCCGCGGCATATATCACGACCTTCCTTACGGTGCCCCTGGTTAAACGTCTGGCAATCAAGCTCGACGCCGTTGACTATCCTTCAAAACGCCGTATCAACACCAAGCCCATCCCGCGCTTGGGAGGTACGGCGGTCTTTTTGGGCCTGGTCGTTGCCTGCATCGTTCAGATTATGGGCACCTGGCATCTGGGCTGGCCGCCCGTCTTGGTCCCGCATCCGCGCCTGCACATTAGCTACCCCATGCTGGCGCTTTCTTTTACCGTCATTTTTGCGACCGGCGCGATCGACGACGTCTTCCAGCTTAAGCCCAAGCAAAAGCTCGCCGGCCAGGTCCTCGCCGCGCTCATCGCCTGCGTGGGTGGCCTAAAAATCGGCGTCATCGTCAACCCGGTTGCCCCCGGCGAGATTATGCTCGGCTGGCTCGCCTATCCCATCACCGTGGTCTACCTGGTGGCGTTCACCAATATCATCAACCTCATCGACGGCCTTGACGGCCTGGCCACAGGCATCTGCGGCATCGCATCGTTCACGATGTTCTCGATGGCCGTTCTCTCGGGCCGCATCGATGCCGCCGCGCTCTCCATCGCGTTGTTTGGCGCCTGCCTGGCCTTCTTGCGCTACAACTTCAACCCCGCGAGTATCTTTCTGGGCGACTCGGGGTCGCTGCTGCTGGGCTTTGCGCTGGGCTCCATTTCGCTGCTTAATGTGAGCCGCACTGCCGCGCTCACCTCGCTTATCATTCCGCTCATCGTTGCCGGTGTGCCCATCATCGACACGTTTAGCGCCATCGTGCGCCGCAAGCGCGCCCACATTAGCATTGGGCAGGCCGACAAAGGCCACATCCACCACCGCCTCATTCAAGAGGGCTATAACCAAAAGCAGGCTGTGCTGCTTATCTATGCCTGGTGTGTCCTGCTTTCGGCCGGTGCGGCCGCCATCAACCAGGTCGAAGTCCCCATGCGCGTGCTCATCTTTACCGTCCTTGGCATTGGCTCGGCAGCCTTCGCCAAGCACCTGCACCTGTTTGAGCCCGTGCTACGCCACCATTACAACAAGCGCACGCACGAAGACGAGCTGATAACCCCCGACGACCCCGCCTTTAAGCAGGAGGAGCAAGCGGCCGAGGAGCGTAAGGGAGAGCGCCACCACAGGTATTAAGGTTTGCTGCAGAAGGTTGTTCTGCTTACCGTCGGCCGCTCGTGACCGCGCCTCGACCGCCACGCATGCCTCGCCTTACCACCCCCTTGCTCACTTTCGCCCGCCCCTCTCAATAAACGCGTTATTATCTTGACCCATGAACATACGTTAGGAGCAATCATGCCAAACGAGAACAGCTACGAAGTCGCGCTGCAAAAGAGCAACGCCATTCGCGAGGGCCTGGCCAAGACGCCCGAGAAGTTCACCATGCTTTCCGGCGACCGCCCCACCGGCCGTCTGCACCTAGGCCACTACTTTGGCACCCTCAAGGGCCGCGTGGAGTTGCAGAATATGGGCGCCAAGACCAACGTGCTCATTGCCGACTACCAGGTCATCACCGACCGCGACACCACCGAGCACATCCAGGACAACGTGTATAACATGGTCATGGACTACCTTGCCTGCGGTATCGACCCCGACAAGACCATGATCTACACGCACTCCGCCGTGCCCGCCGCCAACCAGCTCATGCTGCCGTTCCTGTCGCTGGTCTCCGAGGCCGAGCTGGCGCGCAACCCCACCGTCAAGGCCGAGATGGAGGCCTCGGGCCACGAGCTCACCGGCCTTCTGCTCACCTATCCGGTACACCAGGCCTGCGACATCCTGTTCTGCAAGGGTAACGTTGTGCCCGTCGGTCGCGACCAGCTGCCGCACATCGAGCTCACCCGTACCATCGCCCGCCGCTTTAACAACCGCTACGGCAAGGTGTTCCCCGAGGTCGACGCGCTGCTGTCCGATACGCCGCTGCTGCCCGGCCTGGACGGCCGCAAGATGAGCAAGAGCTACGGCAACGCCATCAATATCTCGATGACCGCCGAGGAGACGGCCAAGCGCATCAAGAAGAGCCAGACCGACTCCGAGCGCATGATTACGTTTGATCCCGAGAACCGCCCCGGCGTGTCCGGCCTGCTTTCGACCGCCGCCATCTGCACCGGCCGCTCCGAGGTCGAGATTGCCGAGGAGATTGGCATGGGCGGCTCCGGCCAGCTCAAGAAGTACGTGACCGAGGCCGTCAACGAGTACTTCGCACCGATCCGCGAGCGTCGCCAGCGCTACGAGAACGACCTGGACTATGTGAAGGACGTCCTGCACGAGGGCAACCGTCGCGCCAACGAGATTGCCGAGCAGACGCTGGCCGAGGTTCGGGACGCCATGGGCATGGTGTACTAGTCGAGAGCAATAAACAACACTCAAACTAAACCGCCGCGATTGGCACAATCCTCGTTGCGGCGGTTTTGTTTTCTTCAGAGGTCGGTCGCCGAGATATTCAGCCGCTTGGCAGAACCCCTAAGTCGCAAGCACCTTGAGGCTATATCCTGTTAAGCAATGACACCCTATTGTTTAACATGCGGCAGCTTTTACGGCAGACCCGACCGACCGGAAGGAGTCCCATGAGCTCAGTTGCGTTTTGTACCTGCAACGACCGGAAATGCCCATTTAACCCTGTCAACCACGAGAAGGGCTGCACACCGTGTATCGCTAAGAATCTGCACGAGCACGAGATTCCAACGTGCCTGTTCAACGCGATTTCTCCCGATCGGCTTGAGGCCGATAAAGACGAGTGGTCGTGGCAAGCGTTCGCGCGGCATGTAGAAGCATATCTGGGAAGCGACAGCCCAAGAATCCCCGCAGGCGAAGAAGCGCCGCAGGGATTTACCAAGATCGGTTGCTGTAAGCGGGACTAACAATCAAAGTTAGTGCCCCCCCTAAAACCAAACGTCAGTACCTCATTATGGGATAACAGACCTGATGGGTTTGCCCCATGCTTACAGGAAAGCGCCCGCCGACCATGGCAGCCGACGGGCGCTTTCCTGAAGTACACCGTTGAATCGCACAGAGGGGAGGAATGCGAATCAAACTCAACAGGGCAGGCTTTTTCATCGCCTATTGCCTGCTCCGTTGTTGAATACAATATAGTTCGCCTTTGTTTACTTTACAGCGTCAAATCGTGCCGCCATACCTTCTCCATAAGTTAGCCACGGTAAACCTAACAAATAGGGACTGATTTATTTTGGCAGGTTTTTTCTGGAGAAACGTCAACGGCGCCGGCGTTCCACCGCAAAGGGGACAGGCACCTTTGTAGTGGTTTTAGCGCGAACGAGTCGCTATAACCCAGCCGGCCAACGACAGGCAGCCAAGTCGACGTGCATGGGATCGGCAAACACCACGCCCTCCCCCAGCAGGAGCTCGCGCTGAGCGTCGGGACCGCCAAAGGCAAAGCCCTCGCAAATGCTGCCATCGGCAAACACCACGCGGTGACAGGGAATCTCGCCGGGGCGCGGATTGCTGTGCAGCGCATAGCCCACATACCGCGCACTTCGTGGACGGCCGGCGAGCAGCGCCACCTGGCCGTACGTGGCAACCATCCCCTCAGGGATCTGCTCGACTACCTCGTACACCCGCTCAAAAAAGCCCTCAGACGCCATCGATGCTCCTTTCCGCCCGCAACAGCATAAATCAAATGATCCCTCGGGGACGGCAGGGTTGCGGATCATCTGCGGCCTCCGTGCGGCCGATGGTCCGCAACCCCGTCATCGCCGAGGGATCACATGGCATGGCAGGTAGCGTTTGCCCAGATAAAACCTGCCAAAATAAACCTGTCCCTTTTTGGCAGGTCGGTTAGTTGGCAGGCTGGAAGAAGGCTACGGCTACGGCACCGGGGCCTACATGGGTGCCGATGGTGGCGCCGATGGTGTGAACGGGCAGCTCGCCCTCGGTGTGGCCAGCCCACAGCGTCGCACTATCCTCGATATACTTCTTGAGCACCGCATCCGAAAGGCCCGTATAGCCGAGCGCCAGCGGCATGGAGAAGTCGACGCCGCCCGCCTTTTCGACCTTTTGGTTCAGCAGGTTGCGACCGTTCTTGGAACCGCGTGCCTTGCCCAGCTGCACGATCAGACCGTCCTCGGCAGCCACCACGGGCTTTACGTTGAGCAGCGTACCCACGGCGCCGGCCGCAGCAGACAGGCGACCGCCGCGTACCAGGTACTCCAGCGTCTCGAGCAGGCCGATAACCACCACGCGGTCGCGCACGGCCTCAACCGCCGCCGCGATCTGGGCCGCGCTACGGCCCTCGTCCACCAAGCGCAGGGCATACTCGACCAGCACGCGCTCGCCCAGGGTGACGTTGTTGCTGTCTACCACGAACACATCGCCGCCCGGTGCCTCGGCAAGTGCGGTACGGGCACTCTGATTTGTGCCGGAAAGCTTAGCGCCCACGGTAATAATCACGGCCTCATCGCCGGCTTCACGAACCTCGGCGATAGCCTGCGAAAACGCGTACGGGTTGACCTGACCGGTCTTGGGCAGCTCATCGCGCTCCACGAGCATCTCGTAAAAGCGCTGGTGATCGATATCGACGCCATCCATGTACACATCGGTACCAAAGGTGACGGACAGTGGCAAAACAGCCAGTGCCGGGTGCTCCGCCGGCGACATATCGCTTGCGGAATCGGTAATAATGCGGACGGACATAGCGAATCCTTTCTTGCGCAGGTCCCGCGCAGGGAATTTTGACAGCAATGCCCCGGCACGGTATACGCGCTCAAACGGGACGATGCAGTTGTTAGTGGGAAGCAAATGCCTAGGCGGCCCTACAGCTCGCGCAGGGTGTCGAGAATCGTACGCAGCGACGCGTACATCTGCTCGCGCTGCTCCACGCCCATGGCCTTGCCGGTGGCGTCGAGCACCTCGCGAATAATACGATCGGCCTCATTCATGCTCTCGCCGCCCAACGTGGTCAGGCGAACCGGGGCGCGATACTTAACGGCGGCATCGCCCGAATCGTCGACCTCGACGTAGCCGCCCTCTTCCAGATGCGCCAGCGTGCGCGAGACGGCAGCGCGGGTCACGCCTGCCATGCGGGCGAGGTCGGCACCAGTCAGGCCGTCCTTGCTGCGCTCAAGATAGTACAGGCACATGATATCGGAACCCTTAAGGCCCAGCCTTGCGCCCTCAGATGCCTTAATGCGCTGGATCTCCTTGTAGAGCCCGCTGATCAGTCCGACAAAATCCTCAAAACGTGTCTCGTCGTTCTGCTGCATGGGAGACGACCGCCTTTCGCTTGCATGATGCTAACGGGTAAACATCTTAGCCGCATGCCCGAACCCCCGTACCCAAATATCGCAATTGTTAACCCATCAACATAAAAATCACCACAAAGGGGATAGCACCTTTGTGGTGGTTTGGGGCATCAAAAGGTTCTAGGCGCCGCTACAGCTCCACGCAGGGATTATCGCGGGTCACAAGCGTCTTAACGACAACCGTCGCTCCCAGATAGCGCTCAAGCAGCTCGGCTAAGCGATCGATCGCGGCCTGACAGTCCCCCATTCGCTCGGGCTCAACACACTCAATCGCCAGGAACGCATCGGCAGAATCGTCGGACAGAGCCGTTCGAACGCCGTCGCGCCAGTTCCAGCAGCGGCACACGGCACCCGCATCATCGATGTAGGCGAGCTCGCCGGGCAGCGTCGGGTCATCCGCCTCCTCGCCAAGCGGCAGGAACGCATCGCCACCGTCGGTCACCTTCAAGCGAAGGTCTCCCTCAATCGCGTGCAAATCCTCGCCTCCCACGGGCAGCGCGTAGGTCAGCGACACCGTGTTGTAAATATCCACCGCCGGTGTGATATGACCGACCGGTTTGCCCTTGAGCACGCGCTTGAGCAAGTTCTCGATTGAGCAACGCGCGCCCTTTTTAGTCTTGAACAGGCGATAGGCCTCGCGCCACGCCTTGACCGGCGCGTTCTCGCTGATGGTATCGCTTGTCAGGTGGCGCTCCGCATCGATATTGGCGCGATCGAGCAGCGCCGCAATCGCGTCCACGTCCTCTTGAGGAATCGTAGCCGCGGGCTTCATGCCCTCCACGACCACAACACCGACCGCCGCCTGTGGAAATAGCTCCCAAAATGAATCCTCGGCAACAAAGCCCTTCATACGTGCTCCTTTCGCAATTCGCGCCAACGCGAGCGCCTAAACAAAAAGCGCCCTTACAACGGCCACCTTCAAAGTCCTACGGTGCCGTCACAAGAGCGCTTACGCTGTCCCCATCCGGAGAAGGGGACGATATGTCAGGCGTATTGTAGCCCGAGTCATCCACACGAGCAAAATCACCACAAAGGTGCCTACCTCTCTGTGGTGGATATGGACTCGAGGCGACGCTAGTGGCGGAGTCCCAGCAGGCCGCGGCCGCGATGACGGGCCTCGGCGGACACCTGAGCGTGCGGGCCGGCGGCCTTGACGGACTCGGGCAGGTGCGAGTACTTCTTCTCGAAGTTCTCCTCGAACATCACCGCCAGGTTGTGCGCGGCCTCGTCGTAGCGCGCTGTGCTCTGCCAGTACTGGCGCGGCACCAGGATGCCGTCGGGCACACCGTGGCACGTGGTGGGAATGTCGACATTAAAGATATCGTCGTGCAAGAACTCGCTGTCCTCGATGGTACCGTCGAGGGCGCGTGCGACCAGGGCGCGCGTGTAGGCAAGCTCGATGCGATGGCCCACGCCATAACCGCCGCCAATCCAGCCGGTGTTGAGCAGATAGACGCGGGTGCGACCGTCGGCGATACGCTCGCCGAGCATCTTGGCATAGACCATGGGGTCGAGCGGCATAAACGGCTCTCCGAACAGCGAGGAGAACGTAGGCGTGGGCTCGGTGACGCCGACCTCGGTACCGGGGATCTTTGCGGTGAAGCCCGTCACAAAGTGATACATGGCGGCATCGGCCGTCAGGCGCGAGATAGGCGGCAGCACGCCAAAGGCATCGCAGGTCAAAAATAGCACGACGCTCGGGGTGGTGCCCATGCCCTTGGTCCACGCGTTGGGGATATGCTCGACGGGATAGGCAACGCGCGTGTTGTGCGTGATCGAGACGTCATCGTAGTTGGGCTTGCGGTTCTCGTCGAGCACCACGTTTTCGCAGATCGCGCCAAAGCGAACGGCGTTGAAGATCTCGGGCTCGTGAAACTCGTCCAGGCCCTCGCACTTGGCGTAGCAGCCTCCCTCGATGTTGAAGATGCCCATGTCGGACCAACCGTGCTCGTCGTCGCCGATCAGCAGGCGCGTGGGATTGGCCGAAAGCGTGGTCTTGCCGGTGCCGGAAAGGCCAAAGAACACGGCAGTCTCGTGCGTGACGGGATCCATGCTGGCCGAGCAATGCATGGGCAGCACATCGTCCTCGACGGGCAGCAGGTAATTCATGACGCTAAAGATGGACTTTTTGATCTCACCGGAGTAGCCGGTGCCGGCAACCAGAATCACGCGCTCCTGGAAGTTGATGACCACGGCGGCGCTGGAGTTGAGGCCCTTGATGGCGGGGTCGCACTGGTACCCGGGTGCCGCGAGCACGCAAAAGTCCGGCTCGCCGGTGCGCGCAATTTCGCGAGCGAGCGGACGGGCGAGCATCTGCTTAATGAAGAGCGCCTGGCTCGCGCGCTCGCAGGCAACGAGCAGGCGACGCGTGTGGTTGCGGTCGGCACCGGCCATGCCGCGGGTGACGAACACATCGCGCTCGTTGAGGTAGTCGACGATGCCGGCCTTGATGGCCTCGTAGCTCTCAATCGAAAGCGGGCGGTTGACGGCGCCCCAGGCGATCTTGTCGTGAACATCGGGGCTGTCAACGATAAAGCGGTCGTTGGGAGAACGGCCGGTGCGCTCCCCCGTCTCGATCACCAGCGCGCCGTTGGATGCCATGCGGCCCTCTTCACGGCGGATGGCGTGCTCGACGAGCTCCGCAGCAGGTAGATCGACCAGCAGACGCGGCTGATTCTCGGCGGGATCTTCGACCAGCGTAATACCAAAGTTGGACAGAACTTCTGCAGGGGTAACACCAGGCATGGGGCCTCCTTTAAAAGCGCGTCACGCGGGCGCGGCGCGCACTTTACTCACGTAAAGCCCGTTGTACCCGATATGCAAAAACGTTTTTGTGGCAAGGGCGGCAAGCCCGCCCAACGGTCAAAAATCGCAGGCAAGCGGCCTAGTCATTGGGTAGTCATTGGGGACGTTCTTAAACGACGAGTCGTTGGGGACACTCTTGAACAGGCAACATTCAAGGAGTGTCCCCGGGTGCCAGCACTTAGGGACGTTCCCAAAGCGCCAGCACAAAAGGAGCGTCCCTAAGTCCCGACTATAGCGGCAAGCCTTGGCCGAGCATGGCGATGGCGCTCATAAGGACCAGCATGCCGGCGGCGTAGGGCAGGACCGCGCCCAGGAGCTCGGCATCCTTGCCGCGCACGAGCACGGCGGCCAGGCCGATAGCGAGCGTCTGCGGCGAGATCATCTTGCCGGCGGCGACGCCAAGCGCGTTCAGCGCGACCATCCAGTAGTCGCTCACGCCCAGCGCGGTGGCAGCCTGGCTCTGGATGGGACCAAACAGCATGCCAGAAGACGTGCCCGAACCGGTCACGAACGCACCGACCGCGCCGATCCACGGAGCCAGAATCGGGTACAGGCCACCGGCGACCGCAATGCAAAACGCACTGATCGAAGAGATCATGCCCGCATAGCCCATAACCTTGGCACAGCCCAGAACCGAAAGCATAGTAATGACCGTCGGCATCATCTGCTTGACGGTCGCGGCCAGCACCTTGCCCATCATGCGCGGCGAAGCACCCTGAATGGCGCCGCCGACAAACGCCGCCAGGAAAATCCAGACGCCCGGCGTGTTGATCCACGAAAACGTGAGCGTGCCGGGGTTCTCGCCGCAATACACCTGCACCTGGCTCGCAAACGGTGCGAGCGCAGCATGCACGGCAGGCACCAGGTTAGACGTTCCCAACAGCAGCACAAAGATCAGGATGAAGCACGACCAAGCCGAAAGCGCCGACTTAGCGGTGAGCTGCTCGCCGGCCTCGATATTCATGTGGAAGCGTGCGTCCAGATGCCCCGACTTCTCGGCACGCATGGCAAGCGCAGCTGTCAGCGCGAGCGAAACGATGGAACCGACGACGACGGCAAGCTCGGGACCCACAAACATAGCAACGACAAGAGCCGCACCGGCAAAGGACACGCCGGAGAGCACGGCGATGCCCGCCACGCCGTTCAGGCGCTCGGCAACGCCCGCAACATTACCCTGGTCATCGGCGACACGACCCGCAACCAGCACGATAAACAGCGGCATCATCGCAAAGAAAGGCGCCAACTGCACCATCTGAACGGTCGCCAAATGTAGCGGGTCCAGGCCCACCAGACCGGCAACGGACACCGTGGGAATGCCAATGGAGCCGTAGGGCGTGGGCACGCCGTTGGCCAGCAGACAGATGAGCACGGCGGGCACGGCCTCAAAGCCCAGGCCCGCGAGCATGCCGGCGGGAATAGCAACGGCGGTGCCAAAACCGGCCATGCCCTCCATAAAGCCACCAAAGCACCAGGCCACAAGCAGCGCCAGCAGACGGCGATCGCTGCTGATGGAGGTGATCATGCTGCCGATCACGTCCATGACGCCCGTGCGAACGCACAGGTTATACGTGAACACCGCGGCGATGATTACCAAAACGATGGGCCACAGGGCCATCAAAAAGCCTTCGAGCGAGGCGGTCGCGATCTGCGCTGCCGGCAGGTGCCACCATGCGAAGGCAAGCACGCACGAGAGGACAAACGATCCGATGGCGGCTTTCCAAGCTGGCCATTTAAAGCACAGCAGCATCACGACAAGCCAAATGATCGGCACAAGAGCCAGCAAGAATGCGGCGACGTCCATAGGTAGAAGCTCCTTGGTGCCGCGCGGGCGGCATCGGGGTATCACATAACTTCAACAGGATACCGCACGCTCACCGACAATTTACTGCCGCCCCCCGAAAATATTGAACAATCCGTTCAAAAACATGAGTGACACCGTCGCGTCTATACTAGAACGCAGCAATAGAAAGGACCCCGCCTTGAGCATCTCGCCCCTCGATAGCATCCGCCGCGCCATCGCCCGCCGCAACGGCATCGCCAACCCCGCTGTATCGGGCGGGGCGCACGGACAGGGCGGACGCATCGAGAACGGCCTGTTCCCCGCCTCGCACACCGCCGAGGAGCTCGCGCGCATCCAAGAGCTGAGTCAGCGCAACGCCGGCGGTCCAAATAGCGGCCAAGCCACGCGTCGTCGGCGCGAGCGCGATCGCGAGCCCGGTCCTGTCCGCCGTATGGTCAACGCCTGGTGGAACCGCCTGCTCGGCGCCGTCTACGGCGGCGGTTTCTCCATGCAGGAAGCCGAATACGAGGAGCACGCCACCAGCCGCGACTACCTTTGGAATACCCTCGGCACCGCCGTGTGGGGCATGGCGTTTCCGCTGCTCACTATCGTGTCCACGCAACTCGTGGGGGCCGAAGAAGCCGGCAAGTTCTCCATCGCCTTTGTCACCGGCACGCTCATCATGATCGCGTGCAACTACGGCGTACGCAATTTTCAGGTCTCGGACATCGACGAGAAGACGTCCTTTGCCTCCTACCAGCTCAACCGCTGGCTTTGCGGAGCTCTCGCCCTAGGCTGCGGCCTCATGTACAGCAGCGCCCGCGGCTATGACGCGCAGATGGCGATGATCGGCCTGGGCGTCTACCTCTATAAGGTGATCGACGGCATCGCCGACGTGTACGAGGGCCGCCTGCAGCAGGCCGATAAACTCTACCTGGCCGGCATGAGCCAAACGCTGCGCTCCGCCGGCGTCATCGCGGTCTTTAGCGTGGCGCTGTTCCTTACGCGCAGCATGCCCATCGCGGCCATGGCTATGGGTGTCACAGCGATCGCCTCGCTTGTGCTGGTCACCGCCCCGCTCGCCCTGCTCGAGACCGAAAAATCGCGTCGCGTGAGCATACGCGAAGTCGGCCGCCTTTTTGCGCAGTGCGCCCCGCTCTTTGGCGCGCTCTTTTTGTTTAACCTTATCGAGAGCATGCCCAAATTTGTGATGGAAGGCACGCTGGCCTACAAATATCAGCTGTATTTTAATGCCCTATTCTTTCCGGCGCAGGCCATTTTGCTGAGCATTGGATTTATCTATAAACCGCAGCTCTTGCGTTTGTCGAGCATTTGGGCTAACCCGCGCAAGCGTCGCCGCTTTGACTTAATTATTGTCGCCGTCATGGCGCTGATCGTGGTTATCACTGGCGCATGCGCCGCGTTTATGGCAGGCCCCGGCATTCCCCTTATGAGCTTTATGTACGGCCTCAACTTTGAGCGCTACCACACATTGGCGCTGCTGATGGTCGTCGCCGGCGGTATCACCGCAGCCATCGATTTTATCTACGCCATTATCACGGTGCTGCGCCACGCAGGAGACGTCACCAAGATCTACCTGATCTGCTTTGCCGTGAGCGTGGCGCTCCCGATGATCCTCATCAACCTACTGGGGCTGATGGGTGCCGTCGTGAGCTACCTGGCTATCATGGCCCTACTGCTGGTGCTGTTGATTATCGAGTACGCCCACATTCGCCAGCGCATAGAACGAGCCCGCAACCCGTACGGTGTCTAATTAGCTGCCTCGGCCACCGGAATTTGCGATGGAATTACCCGGGCTGGGGTCTTGTTGCGGACAATATGCATCACGCAAAACTAAGTGAGTAGACTTTTACCGAATCCCCGACCACACCGACAAAGCACAAGTCTGTGACCTGCGGTTTTATTGAGGCAAATATGTTGGGTGCTCGGCATTTCCAAAAAAGTCTACTCACTTAGCCAGCGGGCAACCAAATGATTATGTAATCCACGTCCCAGAAAAATCATTTGATGGGCAGAAGGGCAAAAGTA
>NZ_JBNPLM010000013.1:0-56668 GCF_050313495.1 Collinsella sp. SGI.178
TGATTGCCCATCAGCAAAGACGGGCGGGACTGTCAACGGCGGCGCATTTATGCGCCGTTCATCTTGACCGTTGATTGGCCCCGCTAACTTTGCTACTCTGTTCTAAGTAATTCCTCAATTTGTTTTTTCATATATTCTACAAGTGCCATCGCTTCCTTTTCTACTGTCTCCCATTCATCAGACAAATTTCCCAAATAAGCTTCCTTTGCCGTTGTTAGCAGGGGGGAAAATCTCTCCGGCAATTTTAAAATTACCCATTTTGCGGCAACATCTTTTGTCGTGATTTCTTCTGTTACTAAAGTAAACCACATTCGTGATAAGGTTAATAACACATTTCTTTCATCACCCTTAAAGCTGGAAATCAAACCAGGTAAAGAAAATCGAATTGCTTTTTTAATTTCGTGAAATGGGATAGCGGGAATAAGCTCTTTGCTTTCCGCCCCCTTCAAAGTTATGCTATTTTTTCTTGCTTGCCATAATAAAATCATTATATCTGGGTCATTGCAGGCTTGCGGATATTCTCCTGCTTCCATCTCTCCCCTTAGCCATTCACCATACATATACTGACATTTTGGCGGAAATTGCAACGGAACAATATCAGATTGATTGATAATAGTTACCTCTAAAGGTCTTTTTTCAATACAGCCTACGGAGCCAGAAATTTTCAATAATTGCTTTGTTAGATCTGCTCTGATTGAATTACTCAATTCTTGTTTAGTAATTATCAGTATATCTATATCACTATCTGGACGCAGCCCATTCATTGTTGCTGAACCATATAAATATATCCCCAATATTTGACCTTGTAATATGGTTTCTGCTATTGAAATAACTTGATTTACTTGTTGTGGAAATTCATTTATATTCATTGTAACTCCTATATGTATTTATTTTTACTCCTCAACAACTGATAAAACAGCGTCTAAGGCTAATTCTAAGGCTATGGATATACTTGTTTTTCCCCATTCTCTTTCTTGGTATTTATGAGGGTCTGCAAGAGTATCGGCTGAAAAAAGCAGCATAGCCCATGTAACTTTTCTAAATTTTGCACACGCCGCCAATGCGGAACATTCCATTTCTACTACTTGACATCCCTCTTCTTTCCGATACTGAACCATTTCTACTGTTTCTCGATAAAAACCGTCTGTTGTCCATGTTTTAACTTCCCAATATGGTATATTCTTTTGGCTTAAAGCAGATTCAATCGCATTTATACCAGCCTTTGAAATCTCTACTTCTCGGGAGGGAGGAAGATAATGGTAAGATGTTCCCTCATCTCTCAATGCAGAAACAGGTATCAAAAATCTATTTTCCGGGATGTCTTCCAATACGCCGCAGGAGCCGACGGAAATAATCTTTGTTACACCCCCTGCAATTAAATATTCTAAAACTTGGACGGCAGCAGCACTTCCCACAGGAGCCGGACATAGACATATTTTCTCCTGATTATAAAGACATTCATAAATAGGATATCGTCTTGTTGCACTTTCAAATTCATCTATCTGTATTCCATCATGGGTATGTGCATAATTTTCAACCTCGTCTCCTAAAAAAGCAAACACTGCTTTTGCAGGAAAACATTTTTTCCCATTTCCCGGCTGAAAAACAGCTTTTGATGCGGTATCGTACTCTAAAACAGGGTAGTCATGCTTTACTAATGGCATATTATTATCTCGAATAACAGGCTATTATTCTATTCCTTTCATCATCTTTTTTGCCAACTGCTTGAACAGGTCGGCAGTTTCTTCATCCATCGGTGCAAGCTGTCCGATCTGTCCAGCTATCATCGCCGTTACATCGTCAATGGAAAGTGGTTTTTGTTTCTGTTCCGCCAGTGCGTCCCGCATGGCTTGGAACATAGCGGCGGTCACAGCTTCTCCCGGCTGTTCCCCGTTGTCAATGTCTTTGGTTCCGCTGGGCGGTCTTGCCGCTGGACGGGACGCTGGAAGCGGAGATTTTCCGGGATAAGGACTTGAAACGCTGTGAGGTCTGCGGCGGTGTGTTCGTCCCCAAATCCAACCGGGCAAAATACTGCCCCGGCTGTGCCGCCAGAGTTCACAGGCGGCAGAAAACAGAAAGTGAACGGAAAAGGAGGTCTGCTGTGGACAGTTAGGAGCGAAAAAAGCCTTGATTTATCAGGCTTCGCAAGCCCCAAACCGGGGCTGGTGGTATAAAGTATCGCCCGCCCCGGAAAACGGGCTTCTAACCGTCCACAAAACGCACTATGACAAATACCATCTATATCCATCAGCCGGAAAAGGCGTTCAGCTTCACCCGGCTCCCGAATTTCCTCTTTGAAGCCCCCACATTCAAGCCCTTGTCCAACGAGGCAAAGGTTCTGTACGCCTTTATCCTGCGCCGGACAGAGTTATCCCGCAAGAATGGGTGGGCGGATGATTGCGGACGGATTTATCTGTACTATCCCATCTGCGAGGTGGTTGACCTGCTCCACTGTGGGCGGCAGAAAGCGGTAAACACCCTGCGGGAACTGCAATACGCCGGGCTGGTGGAGATCCAGAAGCAGGGCTGTGGAAAACCCAACCGCATTTTCCCAAAATCCTATGAAGCGGTTCCAAACACCGACTTCAAGAAATCCGGTTCTGGTACGCCGGAGGGCTGAAAACCGTACTTATGAAGTGAGGAAATCACTCCCCGGAAGTACGAAAACCGGACGGTATATAGAAATACAAAGATTAAAAAGATTTATTTATATTCTATCCATTCCAATCCTATCCGAGCTAATTTCTGCGGGATTTTCCCTGTGGAAAACCCCGGATAGGAAAGGAATGGGGAAAGGAGCAGAATGGCACAACACGCAATTTTGCGGTTTGAGAAGCACAAGGGCAACCCGGCAAGGCCGCTGGAAGCCCATCACGAAAGACAGAAAGAACAATACGCCAGCAACCCCGACATTGACACAAGCCGGAGCAAGTACAACTTTCATATCGTCAAGCCAGAGGGCAGGTACTATCATTTCATTCAAAACCGCATTGAACAGGCCGGGTGCCGAACCCGCAAGGACAGCACACGGTTTGTCGATACGCTGGTAACTGCCAGCCCGGAGTTTTTCAAGGGGAAATCCCCAAAGGAGATACAGGCGTTTTTCCAGAGGGCGGCGGACTTCCTCATTGGCCGGGTAGGACGGGAAAATATCGTGTCGGCGGTGGTACACATGGACGAGAAAACGCCCCACCTGCATTTGACCTTTGTTCCGCTGACAAAGGACAACCGCCTGTGTGCAAAGGAGATTATCGGCAACCGGGCAAACCTGACGAAGTGGCAGGACGATTTTCACGCCTATATGGTGGAGAAATATCCTGACTTGGAGCGTGGGGAGAGCGCCAGCAGGACAGGCCGGAAGCAAAAATTGAACGGCTTCACGAAGCGATGGAGGTCGCCGCCCAGACAGCGGTTGACGCTGAAAAGTGGATAGGTCTGATGAAACAGTATGTCAATCCCACAGAATTGACGGCTGAACTTCTGAATACGCTGATTGAAAAAATCCTTGTCCATGAAGCGGTCAAAAGTGAGGACGGAAGCCGGGAACAGGAAGTGGAAATCTTCTACCGCTTTATCGGCAAAATCGAATGACACATCTTGAGATACCCAACAATATCTTTAACTAAGGGAAACTGGCCGTACGTATCCGGATGTCCAGAGCCTGCTGCTGCTTTCCAACGTGTTCGGGGTGACCGTGGACTCCCTCATCAAAGGAGATGTAGAAACCATGGCACAGGTAATGAACGAAGCGGTCAAGAAGTACAACGCCCTCTCCACAATCACGGTCGTGAGCGCGGTCGTGTTTTTGGTGCTGAGCGCGTGGGCGGCGTTCCAGCTCGAATGGGGCTGGGGCATGCACATCGCGCCCACCGCGGCGTTTGCCGCCGTGGCGCTCGTCGTGATGCTCGTGGCGTTCGTGTATATGGAACGCATGAAGAAGCAGCACGACCTCGTCACGTACCGCGAGGTGTTGGCGTTTAGCCGCGGCGAGCAGGTCGATCGCGACACGCTCGAGGGGCGCCGTGAGCGCGAGATGAACCCTTGGGTCAAGGGCACGCGCAACGCGGTGCAGATCATCATCGGCGCCATCGCCGGCGGACTGGTGGGCGTCGGCATCGGCATGCTCGCCAAGATGCTGAGTTAAAAGCGCGGGTACGCGCCCGTTCCCCGAAATGGTATCCCCCTTAGCCCCCATTCTGAAGATGTATGCCAGAATGGGGGCGATTCCCGTTAGGAGGTGCCCCATGAACGTCACCGTACGCGCGTCCCTCATCGCATTGATCGCAATCGTTGGCGCCTGCTGGGCAATCCCCGTCCTCCTGGTGAGGGTCGTCCCATCCGATGCCGGCATGATCGCCATGATGACGCTGATCTACCTCGTGCTCCCCGTAACTGCGATCGCCCTCGGCCTGCTCGCCGCGAACTCCGCGAGGACGCTCTTCTGGATACCCGCGGCGCTCGGAATCGGATCCGCGCTCCTGTTTCCCCTCGCGGTCGAGGGCAGCCGGGACCTTGCGTTCCATGGGGTTGCCTATACCGCAATCGGCTACGCCGCCATGGGCCTGCGCACTTGGACGATTGCTCGACAGCATCGCTAAGCCATCGCCCCGCAAGCCTCCACAAGCCAGATCTCCCCGCGGCGATGGCACGCATCGCAGTAACAATCATGCGGGTAAACCCCGTGCAAAACAGTTTTCGCAGCGCCCGGCAAGCCATGCCGCATATGATGTACAACAGATTCGATAGCGCACCCTACGTGTTCGCGGGACGCTCCTTCACGACCGGGAGGTGACGATGGACATCAGCAACCAGATCAAGACGAGGCGCGAGGCGATGGGGCTCTCCCAAGAACAGCTCGCCGAGAAACTCTACGTGTCGCGTCAGACGATCTCGAACTGGGAGCGGGACAAGACGTATCCGGACGTCCAGAGCCTGCTCATGCTGAGCATCCTATTCGGCACCTCCATAGACACGCTCGTGAAGGGAGACGTGACCGTTATGGAAGAGGCAGTCGAAAGAGATCGCAAGCGCATGGGAACGCGGATGCTATGGCTGGCCGTGCTGATGCTCGCGTTGCTGGCGGTGGCGTTCGCACTGATACTGTCGCCGGCGTTTAACTGGATGGAGGGCACCTGGGGCGCCGGCGTCGCCGCGGCTGCGGCGTTCCTGCCGGCGATAGCGGCGCTTGTTGTCGCGACCGTCCTCGAGCGCATCAAGCGCGAGAACGACCTGGTGACATACCGCGAGATCCTCGCTGTCCGCAATGCAGACAGGTGCTTTACAGCCACAAGCGCGATAGTTTCAACAACAAGATGCAGTGCCCCAGAGCCCCTAGCAGTCGACGATGGTCTTGCCGATCATGATGTTGAGGATCTCGACGTCGGTATCCTTCATGCCAACGCGGCCCACATAGCCCATGCTGGCGATCGTCTCTTCCACCGTATCCTGAATCAGGCCCTCGCCGGCACGGAAGCCGCGGCCCTGCATGGCCATATCGTGGCCCAGAATCGCCGCATCAACGGCTGCGGAAATCTTGGCGGCACAGCTCGCCTTGGCGCCATCGCACACGATGCCGCCCACGTTGCCGAGCGTATTCGAGACCGTCGCGCCGATCTGATCACGCGTGCCACCGCACAGCCAGGTAATCGCAGCGCCGGCACCGCACGCGGCGCAAATAGCACCGCAAAACGCCGAAAGTGCACCAATATAGCTTTTGATATGCACGGCAATAAGATCGGACAGCATCACGGCGCGCACCAGGCGCTCGTGGTCGCAGCGCAGGTACTCGGCATATTCCATAACGGGCAATGCACAGGTAATG
Organism: Collinsella sp. SGI.178; assembly: GCF_050313495.1. Classification (NCBI taxonomy): domain Bacteria; kingdom Bacillati; phylum Actinomycetota; class Coriobacteriia; order Coriobacteriales; family Coriobacteriaceae; genus Collinsella; species Collinsella sp. SGI.178. The sequence goes on from NZ_JBNPLM010000013.1 coordinate 5,822, forward strand.
CCCTGATTGCCCGAGCCGCACACAATGGCGACCGGCAGTGCGCAGCCGTTCATGCGGGCGTCGGACCCGGCGGCTGCACGGGCACGGGCACGGCAGGCGACGTCATCGGCACGAGCGCCCAGCAGCGTACGGCCCACCTCGGCGCCCCAAGCGTGCGCCAAGCCCTCTGCGCTAATGGCGCCGTTCAGCTCGATCTGACGCTCAACGGCAGCGCGAGCACCCTCAACATCGCCGTCCTCAATAAAGTCGATGATGGTCTCAATCGACATGGGCGTGTCGGCGCTATCTGCCGCGCGCTCGGCCACCACGCGCTCGGCGCAGGCGGCACACTCCCCCACCGACTTGCCGCACACCGGAATACCGTCGAGTGTATGGCACGTAACATTGGTGTGGTGGTCGGTAATCTCGACGACCGCGGTATGCCCCCCGGCCGTGGCAGTCACCTTGATGTAGAGGTTGGGCACGCCCTCGACAAGCGACACATCGCAGTAGCCGGCATCGGCGAGGAGCTCGGCCACGCGAGCACGGTCTTTATCGTCAACACTCTCGAGCACCTCGAGCGCGCTCTTGGCGTCGCCGCCCACAGCACCCAGCACGGCCGCGGCTTCAATACCATGCATACCGCCCGAGTTAGGCACGGTCACGCTCTTTACGTTCTTGATGATGTTGCCCGAGCAGGCAACATCCATATGGTCGGGTTCGCAGCCGAGCGTCTGGCTCGCCAGCGCCGCTGCATAGGCAACGGCAATGGGCTCGGTGCAGCCGAGCGCACAGACAAGCTCGCGGTTCAAAACATCGCAAAACGCGGTATCACGAAGGGAATCGGCAGGCATAGGTATCTCCTACTTGTATAACGGGCTGGGCTCTCAAAATAGTTCGCTATTTTATTTGATAACAATGCATCAAAAACCACAACCATGGTTCCGGCGGACGGCGCTCGAGCACAAATTGGCGGCATTATTTATGATAAGCCGGTCTTATTGCATGCTAAAGCGTTTGAGCAAAAAACGCCCGAGCGTTTACACAAAAGTCGCGCTATCATGCAGTCGAACGCGGTAAAACCTTTAGCAATCTCGCCGCACAGACCAGAGAGGAAGCATCCATGAAGATCGGTATCGGTAACGACCACGCCGCCGTCGAGCTCAAGAACATCATCTCCGAGCACCTGAAGGAGCGCGGCTGCGAGGTCGTGAACTTTGGCACCGACACCTCCGAGAGCTTTGACTACCCCATCGCCGGCTACAAGGTGGGTAAGGCCGTTGCCAACGGCGACGTCGACCTGGGCATCCTCATCTGTGGCACCGGCGTCGGAATTAGCCTGGCTGCCAACAAGGTCGAGGGCGTACGCGCCGTCGTGTGCTCCGAGCCCTTCAGCGCCAAGCTCTCCCGCATGCACAACAACACCAACGTGCTCGCCTTTGGTGCCCGCGTCGTGGGCTCCGAACTCGCCAAGATGATTGTCGACGAGTGGCTCGACGCCGAGTTTGAGGGCGGCCGCCACGAGCGTCGCGTCAATCTCATCAACGAGATCGACCAGACCCGCGGACTCAAGGTCGTCGACGAGGCTTAAAGACCTACAAAGCCATACGCTAACGCCAGCCCCCGCCCGGAAGAAACATCCGGACGGGGGCTGTTTAGTAGTTTTTTGGGATATACCTAGAAATCTACTGGAATAAAAAGGGCGCCGCGGATGGAATTCCGCGGCGCCAAAGCCACACGCTAACAGCTTTGAGGAGTCAAAGCTGGTTTAGCCAAAGAAGCGCTTGATCTCGATCTCGGCGTTCTCCAGGCAGTCGGAGCCGTGGATCACGTTGGCGTTGACATCGACAGCGAAGTCGCCGCGAATGGTGCCGGGGGCAGCGTCAAGCGGGTTGGTAGCGCCCATAAGGGTGCGCATCTTGGAGACAGCGGAGAGACCGGAAACGACCATCTTGACGACCGGACCGCTCGTCATAAAGTCGCAGAGACCGCCAAAGAAGGGCTTGTCGGCCAGATGGGCGTAGTGCTCCTCGACGGTAGCACGCTCGAGCGTGGTCATCTCCATGCGCTCGATGACAAGGCCGCTACGCTCAATGCGAGCGACGATCTCGCCGATCTTGCGATCGCGCACAGCGTCGGGCTTAATCATGATGAAGGTCTTCTCGATAGCCATAAGGTAGCCTTTCAAGTAGGTTCGCGCGTGCCCAAGTCCCATTCCGGCACCCGCCTGGACTGCATCGTAACAGAGTTTTAGCTGCAGTTAAACAAAAAACTGTTTATTGAAACACTACAATTTATTAAAACGTTCCATATGCGTCACTTCTGTTTCGAAGCCCGATTAGAGTACCATCCGACCGCGCATCAACCGCACCGAACCGAGCGGACGGTCGGTTGCCGCCCGTGAACGTACCCCCTTCACAACCTGCCCAAAGGTCCTACAGAAGTTCTCGATAAGCCCCTTCCCCATTACAACAAAATACGGGCGCCCGCAGCAACAGACGCCCGTAAAAGCAAAAACGATTTATCAATAAATAGCCAAAGCCGCTTCAACTAAACCCTTACTTTGCCCCGTGGCCCATCTCGACGACCTTGGTCAGCGATCCAAGCACACCTTCGTCGGCAACGAGTTGTGCCTGGGCACGCTGCAGCTGCACGGCAACGGCGGCAGGGGCGGTACCGCCCTCGGTCGTGCGTGCAGCGACAATCGACGGGATGTCGAGCGCCTCGGTAATGTCGTGCTCAAAGAGCGGGCTTGCCTCTTGGAACACCTCAAACGGCAGGTCCTCAAGATTGCAGCCGCGCTTCTCGCACATCAGGACCAAATGGCCCACCACGGCGTGGGCCTCGCGGAACGGCAGGCCACGCTTGGCCAGGTAATCGGCAACATCGGTGGCGGCAAGGTGCCCCACGCCGCACTCGCGCGCCATGGCATCCTCGTTGACGGTCCAGGTCGAAATCATACCGGCCATAACGGACAGGCACTGCATGATCGTATGGGCGGTATCGAGCGCGCCCTCCTTGTCCTCCTGCAAGTCCTTGTTATAAGCGAGCGGCAGGCCCTTCATGGTCACGAGCAGCTGCACCAGGTTGCCATAGACTCGGCCGCTCTTGCCGCGGATAAGTTCGGCAAAATCGGGGTTCTTCTTCTGCGGCATGATGGACGAGCCAGTGGAATACGAGTCGGAAAGCGTGATAAAGCCAAACTCGGAGCTCGACCACAGCACGATCTCCTCGGAAAGACGCGACAGGTGCATCGCCATGACGGAGCCGGCGTAATGCAGGTCGAGGAGGAAATCACGGTCGGAAACCGCATCGAGCGAGTTGGGAATCACGCCCGCAAAGCCAAGTTCGGCGGCCGTCATCTGACGATCGAGCGGATAGCTCGTACCGGCAAGCGCGGCAGCGCCCAGTGGGCAGTTGTCGGCAGCATCAAAGGCGGCCTTCAGGCGTGTAAAGTCGCGCGCGAACATCCAAGAATACGCCAGCAGATGATGCGACAGCAGCACGGGCTGAGCATGCTGCATGTGCGTGTAACCCGGCAGAATCACCTTGTCGTACTGTTTGGCCGCATCCACCAGCACGTGGCGCAGCTCAAGATTGGCCTCCATGAGCTCCTTGGCCAGCGCCTTGACGCCCAGGCGCGTATCGGTCGCCACCTGGTCGTTGCGCGAACGCCCGGTATGCAGGCGCTTGCCCGCCTCGCCGATGCGACGGGTCAGCTCGCTCTCGATGGACATATGAATGTCCTCGTCGTTGATATCGAAGGTGAAGTTGCCGGCATCGATATCCTGTTCGATTGCGGTCAGACCCTCGGCAATCGCCTGCTCGTCCTTTGCACTGATAATGCCCTGGGCCGCCAGCATCTTGGCATGTGCCTTAGAGCCAGCGATATCCTGCTTATAGAGATGTTTGTCGACCGGCAGCGACGCGCCAAACTCCTGCGTGACCTCGGCCACGCCTGTCTCAAAACGACCGCCCCAAAGAGCCATGGAACCGTCCCCTTTCTCTAAATACCAAAACAAGCGCCCAAAGCAAAGCGCCATGTCGCTAAAGCGATTTATCAACCGCTAGTTTTGCACATTCCCCACCGAGCGCGAGACCATGTGGCTAATTTGCAAAGAAGTGACGCACCAGGCACTTGGCGCCCATCGACTCCCGCCAGCCGTTGCTTGCCGAGCCGTCAATCCATGCCTCCAGGCTCATAGGGACATCCTCGACCTTTGCAGCATCGAACTCGGGCGCGAGGGCAAGTAAAGCATGCGCGATAGCATTGAACATAATGGATACTCCTCAGATATATATAGGCGCAGAGCCGCCAAATTGATAGAAGGAGCCCCGCCGGACAACCCCGGCGGGGCTCGGACTCAGCCGCAGACGCGGCATCATATATGCGGGCGGAATGTAGGGGCCACCGATGTTAAGAAGTGTCAGCAAGCATAACGAAAGGTAGGGACCCCATGCGCCCGTTATGTATCACGCGGATGGGCCGCGCGGATACCAAGGGAGAAAGACTTAAGCCTGGGCGGCAGCAGAGCTGGGACCCTGGACCTTGGCCCACGTCTTGAGCGACAGCGTGTCGATCTCGATAAAGCCGGCGCTGGCCTTCTCGTCAAACGTGGTGTCGCGGTCGTAGGTGGCCAGACCGTAGTCATAGAGGCTGAAGGGGCTCTTGCGGCCGACAACATGGCAGTTGCCCTTAAAGAACTTCAGGCGGACGGTGCCGGTCACGAACTTCTGGGTATCGGCCATAAAGGCGTCGAGTGCGTTTTTGAGCGGGCTGTACCACTGGCCGTTGTACACGGCGGTGGCCCAATCCTGCTCGAGCTTAATCTTGGTCTTGAGCAGATCGCCCTCGACGCAAATATCCTCGAGCGCCTTGTGGGCGGTGATAAGCGTCAGGGCGCCGGGAACCTCATAGCACTCGCGGCTCTTGAGGCCCACCAGACGATCCTCGACCAGGTCGAGACGACCAAAGCCGTTATCGCCCGAAATCTTGTTGAGGGCGATGACGATCTCGGAGAGCTTCATCTTCTTGCCGTCGACGGCGACGGGCTTGCCGGCCTCAAACTCAATCTCGGTGTAGGTCGGGGTGTCGGGCGTGTCCTCGGGATTCTTGGTCATAACCCAGGCGTCGTCGAGCGGCTCGTTCCAGGGATCCTCCAGGTGGCCGCACTCAATGGCACGACCCCACAGGTTGTCGTCGATGGAATAGGGGTTGTCGTTGGCACCCTCGGGAACCGGCACGTTGTGGGCGTGAGCATAGGCGACCTCGTCGGGACGGCACTTCAGATCCCACTCGCGAACCGGGGCGAAAACCTTAAGCTCGGGGTCGAGGGCCTTGACGGCAGCCTCAAAACGAACCTGGTCGTTACCCTTGCCGGTGCAGCCGTGGGCGACGTAGGTCGCGCCAAACTCGTGGGCGACCTCGACAAGCTTCTTGGCGAGCAGCGGGCGAGACAGAGCGGAAAGCAGCGGGTACTTGTTCTCGTACATGGAATTTGCGGCGATGGCCTTGGTCAGGAACTCATCGGAGAACTCATCGCGCAGGTCGAGCACCTGGCAATCAAGAACGCCCAGGTCGAGCGCTTTCTGTTTCTTGGCATCCAGGCCGGTCTCCTCCTGGCCCACGTTGCCGCAGACGCAAACGACATCGAGATTCTTCTCGTCCTGGAGCCACTTGACACATACGGATGTATCAAGACCACCGGAATATGCGAGAACGACTTTTTCCTTGCTCATGGCTGTTTCCTTTCGCCCTTGGTAGCTAGTTAGAACATCGGTCAGTTGCAAGTCATTTCAAGGTCACGTACCGTGCAATATCAGGTTAAATAGCAAAAATCAGCACATACATGCCCTAGAAACATGCAGCAATGTCGTGCTAAAACCCAACGACCTTAAAATGACTCTGTTGAGGCAATTCGCCCCATGCGGACAGAGACGATTGTTATCGTCGTCGGGAAATTGCGCGCTGGCGTCGGATGGCATTGTCTGCAGTGGTGATGATCTTTACGAACTGCATCTGCCTCTCCTTTCACCTATCGCCGGGCGCAATTCTAATATCGCAAACGGTACCTTTTCCTCGGTAAGCGGCTCTTTTGCCGCCTCCGTTTTCGATGGTCGCTATATTACGCTAAAGTGCCTGCTGCACAAGCGACAAATTCAAATTTCTGAAAAGTTTTTTCATTAGTTTGTGAAATGCAGTGCAAATACGCTCCGTTCCTGCGAAAATACGCCTGGTTACGAGTTGATGGTTATAACGTCTGAAACAATTTCGAAACGAAAGGCGCGTTTTATGCAAACTTACGAATCGGACGCCAATATCGGAAACATTAAGCTCATCGCCGTCGACATGGACAAGACGCTGCTGACCGACGAGCGCGTGCTGCCGCAAGGCCTTGACGAACGCCTGGACAAGCTCGCCGAAGCCGGCATCGTATTCTGCCCCGCCAGCGGACGTCCCGCCCCCAAGCTCGAGGAGATGTTCGAGGACATCAAGAACCGCCTCGCTTTTTGCCCCGATAACGGCGCGTGCGTGATATATCGCGGCAACTATATCTATAAGAGCAACATCGATGTGGCGCTCTACCACAAGGTCCTGGCACATGCCGTGGAGGACCCGCGTGCCGTTCCCGTCCTGTGCTGCTATGACGATGCTTACGTTTTGGCGCGCGACCACAAGTACCACGACGAGATCAGCATCTACTATTCTGCCATCAACTACATCGACACCTTTGAGGGTCTTGACGTCGAATCCAACAAGATTTCGATCTTCTTCCCCGCCTACGACGCCGAGCCTGCGTTCCGCGAGACCTATAACCCCGCGTTCTCGGATCAGCTCTACGTCACCAATGCGGGCCGCGAGTGGATCGACTTTATGAACCTGGGCGTCGACAAGGGCGCCGGCGTCGCGCACCTGTGCGAGCACTTGGGCATCGATATCGCCGATGCCGCCGCCGTGGGCGACACCTACAACGATATCCCTATGCTCGAGCGCGTCGGGCATAGCTTTATCGTGGACAATGCCGAGGAGCATATGAACGCGCACGCCAAGTGGCGCATTCCGAGCAACAACGACGGGGGCGTACTGACGCTCATCGACGCCATCTTGGCGGCTCGGTAATCTATCTCGTCGCCATGCCCGGGGCCGGCCGTTTGATTTTTGCTCGGTCAGGTCCTGGGCTCGCTCGAAGGCCACATTAAGTGGCCTTCGGCTCGTGCGGAATCTACAAAAATCAAACGGCCGGCCCCGGGCATGGCTATGTTGACTTGCTTGCCGCCTAGATGGCGTCTTGGGTGTCTAGATACTTGGCTGATTTTTTGGAATGAAGGGGGCTCCTTGTTGGCAAGGAGCCCCCTTCTGCCTTTAGTTACTTTGGAACTGTGGTTGCTTTCCTATTTCGCGTCGGCCCAGGTTATGCCGGTGCTGGCTTCGGCGATGAGGGGTACGCGGAGGTCTACTACGTGTTCCATGACGTCGCGGACCATGGCGGTGAGGCGCTCGACTTCGTCGACGGGGCACTCAAAGTCCAGTTCGTCGTGCACCTGCAAGATCATGTGGGCGGCAAAGCCCTCTTCTTCCAGGCGGCGGCTTACGCGGGCCATCGCGATCTTGATGATGTCGGCGGCGGTGCCCTGCATGGGGTGGTTCATGGCCGTACGCTCACCAAAGCCACGGAGTTGCGGGTTTTTGGCCTTGAGCTCCGGAATATGGCGACGACGGCCATACATGGTCTCGGCGTAGCCCGTCTGCTTGGCGCGCGCCACCACGTTGTCGAGGAACGTGCGCACGCCCGGGTAGGCCTCGTAGTAGCGATCGATCATGCCACGCGCCTCGGCCATCGAGATATGTAGCGACTGCGACAGACCGTACGCCTGCTGACCATACACAATGCCAAAGTTCACGGCCTTGGCGCGACTGCGCAAGTCGGGCGTTACCTCGGATACGGGAACGCCAAACACGCGCGCGGCCGTCTCGGCATGGAAGTCCTCGCCCTCGTTAAAGGCGCGCACCAGGTGCTCGTCACCCGAGAGATGCGCGAGTAGACGCAGCTCGATCTGCGAGTAGTCCACCGCCAAAAAGACACTGCCCTCGCCTGCCGAAAACGCCGTCTTAACGGTACGGCCCAGCTCAGAGCGCGTCGGGATGTTCTGCAGGTTCGGGTCGCTCGAGGACAGGCGACCCGTTGCCGTGATGGTCTGGTTGTACGTGGTGTGCACGCGACCGTCACCACGGCGCAGCGGACCTAGCGTGTCCAGATAGGTCGACTTGATCTTGGACTTCTCACGCCAGTCCAAAATCAGGCGCACGATTTCGTGGTCGCGCGCAAGGTCGCTCAGCACTTTGGCGTTGGTCGAATAGTACCCGCGCTTGGTCTTTTTGAGGCCCTTGGTCGGAAGCCCCATAACGTCAAAGAGCACGTGCGAGAGCTGCATGGGACTGCCGATGTTAAACGTCTCATCACCTGCCAGGTCGCGAATGCTGCGCTCGACCTCGGTGATCTGGGTCGCCAGGCCCTCGGACAGGCTGCGCAGCCGGTCAGGATCTACGAGCATGCCCGCGCGCTCCATCTTGGCAAGCACCGGCACGAGCGGCATCTCAATGCCATCGAACACGTTGGCGGCGTTCTCGCGGGCCATGCGGTCGCGAAGCGGCGCCACGAGTGCCAGCGTCAACGCCACGGTACGGGCAGCAGGAGCAGGAGCGTCCTCGCCAGCACCATCCGCACCGCGCGCCGCAGGCAGCGCCATCTGCAGATAGGTATCGGCCAGATATGCCTCGTCAAACTCGGAGCGGTCGGAATCCAACAGGTACGCGGCAACCACGGTATCAAAGATGCGCACGGAATCGACTGCCAGCGGGTCCATGAGCTCGGGCTCAGAAGAATCGATGGGCGAAAGCTCATGCAGCAACGCCTTCATGTCCGGGCTCGCCACGCGGCCCTCCATAAACAGGCGCGCGAGCACGCCAGCGATAACGCCGTGGGCAGAATTGAAGCCCTCGACAGCGGCAGGCGTGCCGTCATCGGCTTCCTCGAGCGCAAAGAGTCCCTTGGACGTCGCCAGCCACAGCGTACGCGTCAGGCCAAAGAGCGCACCCTCCTCCTTGTCATCGTCCACCACGGCGGCGACCCACTCGCCCGCTTCAATCGCGCGAGAGATCTCGGCCGCCACAGCAGTAAGTGCCTCAGCATCGCCGGCGGCGGCACGCGAAACCGCGGGTATCTCGAGCGCGCTGGCAGCGGGCACGACCCCGCCCTCGCCGCCAATCAGCGCCAGGAAGCGGTTCTGCATGGCCGTAATGCCAAGTGCGCCCAGCGCCGCGGACACCTCATCGGCAGAAAACGATGGGAAGGACGTCGCGTCAAAGTCGAGCTCGACAGGTGCATCGGTGCGGATGGTCGCAACCTTGCGACTCAGCAGCGCATCGTCGATGTGTGCACGCAGGTTCTCGCCCATCTTGCCCTTGACCTCGTCAGCATGCGCAATGACCTCGTCCAAGCTGCCGTACTGCGCGATGAGCGCGCTCGCCTTTTTGGGGCCGATGCCCGGTACGCCGGGAATGTTGTCCGACGTATCGCCCTTCAGGCCGTAAAAATCGGGCACGAGCGCCGGCGTAATGCCGTGATACAGGTCGTCCACGCTCTCGGGCGTCATGATCGCCACGTCGGACAGGCCCTTGCGAGTCGAGACCACGTTGACGTGCTCGGTCACAAGCTGATACATGTCACGGTCGCCGGTCACCAGCAGCATGTCGCAGCCGGCCTCCTCACCCAGGCGCGCCATGGTTCCCAGGATATCGTCGCCTTCCCAGCCCTCGGACTGCAGAATTGGCACGTTGAGCGCCGTGAGCAGCTCCTTAATCATGGGAAACTGCGCATGCAGATCGGGGTCCATGGGCGGGCGCTGCGCCTTATACTGCGGCAGCATCTCCATGCGCACGCGCGGCTTGCCTTTGTCAAACGCCACGACCACACCGTCGGGGCTAAAGGCATCGATCATCTTAAGAAACATGTTCAGAAAGCCAAAGATCGCGTTGGTGGGGCGACCGTCCGGCGCGTTCATGGTCGGCGGCACGGCGTGGAAGGCGCGGTGCATGAGCGAGTTGCCGTCGATAACGGCAAAGGTGCGGCGCTTGTCAGACATATTGAATACCTCGCTTTGGACTGGACACGGTTTGCTCACCCCAGTTTACACGCTCCCCGCCCCGCGGCCACCGCACATCAAGCTCCCCCGCCACCGTGAGCCCGCGCGTGATACGATGGCTCACGGTACTACAACCAGCACGACCAATCCGAAAGGAGCCTGCGTCATGGAGCGTCCCTGCGCATGGAAAAAGTACACGCCAAAGCAAATCGAGGAGCTCGAGGAGCTTTGCCGCGGCTATAAGCAGTTTTTGAGCGAGAACAAGACCGAGCGCCTGTGCGTCAAGACCGGCATCAAGATGGCCGAGGAGGCGGGATACGTCGACCTGGAGACCGTGATCGCCGAAGGCCGCGAGCTCAAGGCAGGCGACAAGGTGTACGCCGCCAACCATGGCAAGGATCTTATGCTCGTCAACCTGGGCACCGCCCCGCTCGAGCAGGGCTTTAACATCCTGGGTGCCCACGTGGACTCGCCGCGCCTGGACCTCAAGCAGAATCCCGCGTTCGAAGCCGGCGACATGGCCTACCTCGACACGCACTACTACGGTGGCGTCAAGAGCTACCACTGGGTGGCCTCCCCGCTCGCACTCGTGGGCGTCATCTGCAAAAAGGACGGCACCACCGTCGACATCAACATCGGCGACAAGGTCGACGATCCGGTCTTTACCATCTCCGACCTGCTGATCCACCTCTCGAGCGAGCAGATGTCCAAGCCCGCCAAGGACGCCGTCGACGCCGAGATCCTCGACGTGATCGTGGGCGGCCGTCCCGTAAAATTTGACGAGGACGACAAGGACGCTCCCACCGAGCCCGTCAAGCAGATGTTCCTGGATATCCTCAAGGAGCAGTACGACGTCGAGGAGGAGGACTTCCTCTCCGCCGAAATCGAGGTCGTGCCCGCCGGCCCCGCCCGCGACATGGGCCTCGACCGCTCCATGATTTTGGGCTATGGCCACGACGACCGCGTCTGCGCCTACCCCTCCATGCTCGCCCAGATCAATGTGGCCAACGTGGAGCGCACGAGCATCACGCTCATCGTCGACAAGGAGGAGATTGGCTCCGTGGGAGCCACCGGCATGACAAGCCGCTTCTTCGAGAACACCGTCGCCGAGATCATGACGCTCGCCGGCGAGGGCAGCCCGCTGGCCCTGCGCCGCGCACTCGCCCGCAGCCGCATGCTCTCCTCTGACGTATCCGCCGGCTTCGATCCGGGCTACGCCGGCAAGTTCGAGACCAAGAATGCAGCCTTTATGGGTCGCGGCCTGTGCTTTAACAAGTACACGGGCAGCCGCGGCAAGGGCGGTTCCAACGACGCCGACGCCGAGTATATGGCCCTCATCCGCGACATTATGGACGAGGCCGGCGTGGACTTCCAGACCTGCGAGCTCGGTCGCGTCAACGCGGGCGGCGGCGGCACCATCGCCTACATCATGGCCAAGTACGGCATGAACGTCATCGACTCCGGCGTTGCCGTCCTGTCCATGCACGCCCTGTGGGAGGTCGCCAACAAGGCCGATATCTACGAGGCCTATCGCGGCTACAAGGCCTTCCTCGAGCGCGCATAATCAACCCTTCATCAGTTGCGGTGAGATACGGACTAAACTGGCCCATAAACGGCCAAAACAGACCGTATTACACCGCAACTTCCTTTTTGGCAGAGGAGAGTCCATGCTGCAGGTCATCATTTCGCCCGCCAAGCAGATGCGCGCGGCCCAAGATGCTTTTGAAGTCCTGGGCATTCCACCCTTTGTGCGCGAGACGGCTCGCCTCCACCGCGCACTGCTAGATATCGAGCGGAATGAAGGCAGCGGCAGCCTGCAGGCGCTGTGGAACGTGAGTGACAAACTGCTGGGGCCCTGCCTCAACACCCTGCATGAGTTCGAGCCCATCTTGCAAAACGGCGATCTCGACAATCCCGCACTCGCCCGTCACCTCTCCCCTGCCGTCATGTCCTATCACGGCATTCAATACCAAAGCATGGCGCCCGAGGTGATGGATTCCGCACAGCTCGCATGGCTGCAAGACCATCTGTGGATCCTCTCGGGCCTTTACGGATGCGTACGCCCCTTTCATGCCGTTGAACCGTATCGGCTGGAGATGGGCGCGAAGCTTGCCGTCGACGATGCCCGAGACCTCTACGCGTTTTGGGGCGACAAGCTCGCACGGGTCATCGCTCCGGCAGGCTCCAACGCCACGATCGTCAACCTCGCCAGCGCGGAATACGCCAAAGCCGTTCTGACCCGCCTCACCACCGACGCCACGGTCGTCACATGTCTCTTTGGCGAAGGCATCCGCAACGGCAAGCCCATCCAACGCTCGACCGCCAGCAAAAAAGCGCGCGGCTCCATGGTGCGCTGGATGGCAGAAAACAAGTTCGAGGATGTAAGCGGGCTCACCGCGTTCGACGTTGGTTATCGTTACTTTCCCGAGCTTTCAAATAAAAACACTTTGGTCTTCCTGAACGAACAGGCCTTGTAGGACTACCGCTACTTTTGAATGTGCTGCCTAGGCACGGCGTCTATTCCGCCAGGCCGTCGGCTTTTGCAATCTCGGTCGTCGAGCCATCTTGGTAGGTAACCTTAACGTGCTCCACCTCGGACGCCTCAACATCCGACGGAGGCTCCAGGCGCCATTCCGTCAGGGCTATATCCATGGTCGTGGGTACATCCCCCTGATCTTTGAGCTCGACCGACAGCGTCCTAAGCGACGCATCGAAGGTCACACGCTCGATCTCTTCACCAGGAATGGAACCACCGCTCAGCTGCAGTTGCACAAACTTGTCGCGCGGATACCAATAGTCGCCCGGCGCGGCAACAGTATTGCCACCCGCGACCTTCGCCGTCATAATCAGCAGGCTATCGTCCGCCTCAAACGTCCAGGAAACTCCCCCACGCCCGCCAAATGTCCAGATACAACAGGCAATCACCATCACGACAAGAATCGCGAAACCAATTGCGACCAGCCCATGATGGGCACGGCTCTCCTCGGCCGACACATCCCACTGCGTCTCTCGATACAGATGCTTGTCTTCCATGTTCGCCTCCCCGCGGGCATGCTCGTCGCGTCAATCGTACCCATTCGAGCTATACTTGAGCCCACCACATAAACGGGGAGCTTGCAGGACAAGACGGCAGGCTGAGACTGGGCGCGCCCGCCCTGACCCGCAAACCTGATATGGGTAATGCCAACGAAGGGAGCCGTGCCAATGAGCACACAGACCGAGCCCAAGCTCGTCACGCAAATCGATTTCGCCCGCGCCGGACAAATCACACCGCAGATGAAGGAGGTTGCCGAGCGCGAGCATCGCGACCCCGAGTACATCCGCGAGCGCGTGGCCGACGGCCGCATCGCCATTCCCGCCAACATCGTGCATATCAAAAAGGGCATGCGCGCCTTTGGTGTCGGCGAGGGCCTGTCTACCAAGGTCAACGTCAACCTGGGCATCTCGGGCGACAAGGCCGATGCCGCCGAGGAATGGAAGAAGGTCAAGATCGCCGAGGACTTTGGCGCCGACGCCATCATGGACCTCTCCAACTCGGGCAAGACGCGCCAATTCCGCCAGCAGCTCATCGACGAGACGCCGCTCATGGTGGGCACCGTCCCCATGTACGACGCCATCGGCTACATGGAAAAGCCGCTTGTCAAGCTTACCAAGGACGACCTGTTCGAGGTCGTGCGCGCGCACGCCGAGGACGGCGTGGACTTTATGACCATCCACTGCGGCATCAATAAGTCGGTCACCAAAACCTTTAAGGAGACCGGCCGTCTCATGAACATCGTCAGCCGCGGCGGCTCACTGCTGTTTGGCTGGATGGAGGTCACCGGCAACGAGAACCCCTTCTACGAGTACTTTGACGAGCTGCTCGAGATCTGCCACGAGTATGACGTGACGATTTCGCTCGGCGACTCCTGCCGCCCGGGCTGCCTCTACGACTCCAACGACGCCACCGAGACCGCCGAGATGATCGAGCTGGGCAAGCTGTGCAAGCGCGCTTGGGCCGCCGGCGTCCAGGTCATGGTCGAGGGCCCGGGTCACATGGCGCTCGACGAGATCGCCGCCAACATGAAACTGCAGAAGCGCCTGTGCCACAACGCCCCGTTCTACGTGCTCGGGCCGCTGGTGACCGATATCGGCGTGGGCTACGACCACATCACCGCAGCCATCGGTGGCGCCATCTCCGCGAGCTCGGGTGCCGACTTTTTGTGCTACGTGACACCGGCAGAGCACCTATGCCTGCCTAACGCCCAGGATGTGCTCGACGGCCTCATGGCCACCAAGATTGCCGCACACGCCGCCGACATCGCCAAAAAGGTGCCCCACGCCCGCGACATGGACGACAAGATGGGCCAGGCACGCCGCAAGCTCGACTGGGACGCCATGTGGAAGTGCGCGCTCGACCCGGTCACCGGCAAGAAGCGCTACGAGGAATCCCGCGCCGCCACCGAGGGCACCTGCACCATGTGCGGCAAGATGTGCGCCGTCCGCACCGTCAACAAGGTGTTCGAAGGCACGACGATCGACCTCGGCATGGAGGACTAACTCGTCACCGGAGCCATAATCGGCCACAAGGCGTTCGTCAATTGTTGACGTGTGAACATTTTCTTACATTTACGTAAAGATTGCGCCACCCGCCCGGGATCGGCATACAGCCGGCCCGGGCAACTTTATAATGCGGGCAGGAGACCCATTTGAATCCGACCGAACAAGGGAGCGAACATGGATCGCAGTAAGGTACCAGCCGTCCTGTCCATCGCAGGATCCGATTCCAGCGGTGGCGCCGGCATTCAGGCCGACATCAAGACCATCACGGCGCACCGCCTGTATGCCGAGACGGTCATCACGGCCATCACCGCACAGAACACCCTAGGCGTCACCGCCGTGCAGAACATCTCCCCGGATATTGTCGCGGCGCAGATCGATGCCGTTTTTGACGATATCCGCCCCAGTGCCGTCAAGATCGGCATGGTTTCTTCTGCCGAGATTATCGAAGTCATAGCCGACCGCCTGAGCGCCTGGGACGCACAAAATATCGTCGTCGATCCCGTCATGGTCGCCACTTCGGGCGCTCGTCTCATCGCCGAGGACGCCGCCGAAGCGCTTACACGCCGCCTGTTCCCGCTGGCGACCGTCATCACGCCCAACATTCCCGAGGCCATGGCGCTGCTCGACTACGAGGTCGATTCCGAGCGCACACAGCAAAATGCCGCCATGCTCCTCACCCGCCGTTTTGGCTGCGCGTCCCTCGTTAAGGGCGGGCATTTTGTCAACGAGGCCAACGATGTGCTAGCAGAGCCCGCGCCGCTCGATGACGAGGGCAACCACCTGGGCGATCCGCTCACCACGTGGTTCCGCCACAAGCGCATCGAGACCGCCAACACGCATGGTACCGGCTGCACGCTCTCGTCCGCCATCGCCTGCGCGCTGGCCCAGGGCATGGATCTTGCCGATGCCGTCAACGCCGGCAAGGCCTACCTAACCGGCGCTCTCGCCGCCGGCCTGAACATGGGCAAGGGCTCCGGCCCCGTCAACCACATGTGGCAGTACTAAAAAGCCAGCAGCCAAAACCACCGCACAAACCACCACAAAGGCGCCTGTCCCTTTGTGGTGGTTTGGGGTCGCGCTACTGACCAAGCATCTCTTGGAGCTTGGCTGCCACGGCATGGCCCAGGCTCTCGTGGCTTTCGGGCATCATGTGCAGATAATCGATATCGCCCGGCTCGGCAAAATCAGCGGCATTCAAAAAGTCGCAGCCAAACTGTTTAGCAGCATACGCATAGTATTCGGCAAAATGCTCCGAGGCCTCGACGGAGCGCTCGTCAAAGTCGGTCATGTACACATCGGCGATCTGCGGTTTAATCTTGATAGGCGCCATCAGCAGAATACGCGGGCAGGGCGCGGCTTCGGTCCAGGGAAACGCGCGGACGGTGCGAATCAGCGCCATGGCACCGTCAGCGATATCGGCAGCCCCCACGCTAAAGACCGTCTTGCAGTCGTTGGTGCCCAGCATAATCACGATCGCATCCAGCGGCTTATGAGCCTCGAGCAGCATCGGCAACGCGCGGATGCCGTTGAGATTAGTGTCCAGATGGCACATGTCGTCGCGTACCGTCGTGCGGCCGTTGAGGCCTTCCTCAATCACGTGCCAGCCCTCGCCCAGGTCGCGCTGGGCCACGCCGCACCAGCGCACATCGTGCGCATAGCGTACCGCGGTGCCGTCGCGCATGCCCGCCGGATCATAGCCGTAGGTATTGCTGTCGCCAAAGCATAGAACGTTTTTCATCGTAAGCCCTTCCTCTAGTAAAAAGAAAAAGTCGGCGGGAGCAGTCTCTCCCGTCGGATCGACCTATCTGTCAGCACATACCGATTACAGGTACTTGCGCCAATCGTCATCGTCTTCATCGTCCTCGGCGGCAGCCTGGGCCTGCTCGGCGGCGCGGACAGCCGCAGCGCGAGCGGCAACCTGGGCATAGGACTCCTCGTTGCGCTCGGGGAAGTTTGCCAGCACGTGCTCGAACTTGGCAAAATCTTCGTCCCAGCGCGTAGAGGGCACGGCAAAAAAGACCTGCTTGACCTTAAAGTCGCCCGATGCGAGCTCCTTGCGGAAGAGCTCGGCCACGGCCTCGGCGTCAAAGCCGTTGTTGTCGCAGCCCCAAGCGCCCAGCACGAGCTTCTCGCGACCCAGCTCGTCGCAGATGGCAAGCACAAAGCGGATGCGATCGCGCAGGGCGTCCAGCAGGGCATCGTCACCCACGCGATACTCCTGGCGAGCGCGCTTGGCGTTGGGCGCGGCGGCCACGATCACGTCGGCATACGCATGCACGTGGTTGCGGTCGAAGCGCACCGCGGGCACCACCAGCGCACGGTTGCGGTAAAGCTCGCAGTTGATATTACGGCGACGGTTCTCGCCGTACCATTTGCGCTGCTTATCGAGAACGTTGTACAGATACGAATCGGCACAGAGCGTGGCCTCCTGACCCAGATAACCCTGGATGTAGCCGCCGCCCGGGTTGGTGAACGAGGCAAAGGCGAGCACGGCCATGTCGCAGAACTGCGCGTAGCCTCGGCCGTTATCCAGAATGGCCTGCGTGGCAGAGGCGTCGAGCACGGTGACCTCGGGCAGGACCGGAGCGGGCTCCTCGGCAGCAGGCGCGGGCTCGGTCTCCGTGGCTTCCTCTGCGGGCACAGGCTCGGCCACGACCTCGGTCTCGGCAGGCACAACCTCGGCGGCCTCAGACTCATCGGCAACCTGCTCTTCGGCAGCAGCCACCTGGGCCTTAGCCTTCATCGCCGCGACAAATCCGGCAGGCATGCCCTCGAACTCGCGCACGCCGGCAAGCGAGCGCTCGATATCCTTTGCGCACGCTTCGGACACAGTCGCCACGTGACGCTCGGCGGCCTTGGCACGGGCCTCGCGCTTGGGATTGGGCTGTCCCGCGCGGTTGGGCCTACGGTTACGGTTCCTGTTGTCGACGTCTGCCATAAGTGGTCACCTTTCTCGGTCGCTGCCGCTATCGGCTTTTCCCATCCATGATACCCCGCCGCGTACAAAAAAGGCGGCCCCGAAGGACCGCCTTTCGCATTGATTTGCGCGCGGCAAGCACCGCTGCAATCTGGCACTAGTCGCGACGACCAAGGATGTTCAGGATGCGCAGGAACACGTTGATAATGTCCACGAACAGGTTGGACGCCATGAGCACGGCGTTGGGCAGCGTGGGCGGCACCGTCGTGGCCACATAGGTGTCGTAGCCAATAAAGCCGGCGAACACCACAATCACGATCAGGTCGGTGATGGTCTGCGAGACGCCCATGAACATCAGCACGATCTCGACCAGAATCGTGGCAAGCAGAATGCCAAAACCAATGCCGTACACACGCTGGAAGAATTTGGGGAAGGTCACGCCCAGTGCGCCAAAGACAAAGGTGATGGCGGCAGTGGCGATAAAGGCGGCGTTGATGGTGGGCAGGTCGTAGTTGGCAAGGCCAAACGACGCGGTCAGACCAAAGGTGCTCGCAAAGATCGCGTAACCCGCGAGCGACAGGCCCACGGACTGTTTGCTGGCGGCGGCCGACATCATGACGATGCCGACAATGGTCAGGATAAACGAGCCAAAGACCAGCGGCAGGGCGGCGCCACTCATCATCATGCGCGCAAACGACATGGTGCCCGTAAAGTAGGCGCCTGCGCCCATAGCGCAAAAACCCAAAAAGATCAGGGCAGACATGGCAAGGTTGTACGCGCGCGGCGACATCTCCTTGGCACGGCTTGCGCCGGTCTCGATGGGGCCGTTCTGATAGCCCTGGATATCGTTCATAATTTCGTCCTTTCAAAAAGCGCCGCGACAGCGCCGTAGGTGACAAGATTCCTGCCATTGTACCCGAATGGCGCGCGCTCTTACCCGCGGCGCTCACTCTCGAGTGTGCGGTCGAACGCCCACACCCACCACCGCATCAGATGAGCCTGCGAGCCATCCGGTCGCTCACGCGCCTGGTCTTCCAGATACAGCTCGGTCGTATGTCCGCCAAAACGAACCTTATAGGTTGCCGTACGAATGCCGTGAACCGTCAGGCCAAAACCGGTAGACGAGACAATCTCGTCAATCGTAAAGCAGCGACCGTCGACCCAGCAGACGGTAACCGGCACAACTTGTCCGCCCGCGAGGATGCGGGCCACGACGTCCACATACTGCTTGTGCACGCGCCGAGTTTTGCCATCTGTCTGTCGATATTCCATGCCCCTATTATCGAACGCATGTTTGCATATTGTAAAGCGAACAGACTGTGGTTTTGGGGTGTCGGAGCGAGCGCACGTGTCCTCACGGCGTGTTAGCAAAAAGAACACCCGCGGTCAACAGGGCTAATATTCAATTTTAGTGCCAAAAAATTCACTTCTCCCGTCAGAACTCGGTAAAGAAACCCGCAGGAGGTGATACGATTTATCATGTTTTTGTAACGTTTCTGCAAACTTCGAGAAAGCCCATATATGGACGTAACGTTCTCAGCCTTCCTCGGCCAACTTGTTTCGAACCCAGTCCTTGCCGTCACCGTGTTCCTCGCGCTCGGCGCCATCTTCGTCAACGGATGGACCGACGCGCCCAACGCCATCGCGACCTGTGTCACCACGCGTTGCATGCCCGCCCGCGCCGCCATTCTCATGAGTGCCGCGTTCAACTTTTTGGGCGTGCTCATCATGACGCACTTTAATGCCAGCGTTGCCAACACCATCTCCCATATCGTCGACTTTGGCGGAAACAGCACCATGGCGCTCGCGTGCCTCTGCGCGGCCCTGTTCTCCATCGTCGTCTACGGCGCCACGGCATCGCGTTTTGGCATCCCCACCTCGCAGAGCCACAGCCTCATCGCCGGCCTGACCGGCGCTGCCATCGCCCTCGGCGGCGCCAGCAGCGTCAATGTCCACGAGTGGATGAAGGTCATCTACGGCCTGGCGCTCTCCATCGGTCTGGGCTTTGTCATGGGCTGGGTCCTGTGCAAGCTCGTCTCGATTCTTTTCGCTGCCGCCAACAGGCGACGTGCCAACGTCTTCTTTAAATATGCTCAGATCGCGAGCGCCGCGGCCATGAGCTTTATGCACGGCGCGCAGGATGGACAAAAGTTCATCGGCGTGCTCTTTTTAGGTGTCGCCTTTGCCAACGGACAGACCGGCGTCGGCGACGCCGGCATCCCCATCTGGATCATGCTGCTGTGCTCGGCCACCATGGGCATCGGCACCAGCGTGGGCGGTGAGCGTATCATCAAGTCCGTCGGCCAGAGCATGGTTAAGCTCGAGAAGTATCAGGGCTTCTCTGCCGACCTGGCAGGAGCCGCAAACCTGCTGCTTGCCACGCTCACCGGTATCCCCGTGTCCTCCACGCACATCAAGACCTGCGCCATCATGGGCGTCGGCGCCGTCAAGCGCCTCTCGGCCATCAACTTCGGCGTGGTCAAGGACATGATGTTCACGTGGTTCTTCACCTTCCCCGCCTGTGGACTCATCAGCTTTGTTATGGCCAGGCTGTTCATGATGTTCCTCTAGTCAAACCGAACGTCCATCCGGACCGCATTACCTCGCCCACCCGTCTTCGCCCCGAAAGGACCACTCATGGCAAAGAAACCCGATTCGTTCTACTTTGACAACTACGTCGCCTGCGCCGACTTCGCCGTTCAGGCAGCCGAGCTGCTCACCAAGATTTTTGAGAACTTTGACCCCGCGCAGATCCACGACATGCTCGAGAAGATGCATGCGATTGAGCATGCAGCAGACAAGAAGCACCATGAGCTCGAAGACGCCCTACTCACGGCCTTTATCACCCCGCTTGAGCGCGAGGACCTTAACCTAATGAGCTGCTCGCTCGATACCGTGCTCGACCGTATTGAGGGCGTCGTGCAGCGCCTCTACTTCACCAACATCCAGAGCATCCACCCCGATGCCATCGTGATCGCCCACAAGGTGACCGACGCCTGCCGCGCCATGAAGGACCTGATGGTCGAGTTGCCCAACTACCGCAAGTCCAAAACGCTGCGCGAGCTCGTCATCCAGATCAACACCATCGAGTCCGAGGCCGACGAACTCTACATCAACGCCATGCGTAACCTGCACGTCAACGGCAAGGACCCGCTCGAGGTCATCGCCTGGCGTGACGTGTACGCCTTCTTGGAGTACTGCGCCGACTGCTGCGAGAATGTGGCCGATGTCGTGGATTCGATTGTCATGAAGAACAGTTAATTGGGGTACGCGTCCCACCGGTCGCGGGCCCGACCACTGATAACCTTTTTTCACTCCGGCTGCAAGCAGAGTCGTTCAAAAGGTTATTAGTGGTCGGGCCCGCTCCCTTGTGTATCACTATTGGAACTTTGGCTGATAGTTTTAGCGCAATGGGGGTTTGGCTGAAGGGACCTTTGGTACCCGCTCGGACACTTTGGCCCTTGGTGAGCGTTTGGCTGATTGCTGCTTTGGGTACTCTTTGGGTTACTTTGGGTTTGTTTGATTTTTAATTGTTGGAGGGCTTGTATGTCGTATTTGGATCTGGCTCGGTCTCGGTATTCTTGTCGTTTGTTTGAGAATCGTTCTGTTGAGCAGGCTGTGGTGGATACCATTGTTGAGGCTGGACGCATTGCTCCTTCTGCTTGCAATAATCATCCAACCCGTGTGATGGTGTTGGATACGCCTGAGCTTCTGGAAAAGGCAGCTGCTTGTCAGCCTCGGTTTGCTCGTGATGGGTCCATCTTTGGCGCTCCGCTCATCTTCCTTATTTGCAGCGTTACCAACGATGCTTGGGTGCGTCCCTATGACCAGATGAACTCCAGCGCTATCGACACCTCGATTGTTTGCGATCAGATGATGATGGAGGCCGAGGAACAAGGCCTGGGAACGTGCTGGGTATGCCATTTTAAGCCCGAGCTAGCCCGCGAGCAGTTCAACCTGCCCGAGGGCGTTTATCCCTACCACATGCTCGTCTGCGGCTATCCCGCCGACCATATCGCCGACCCCGAGCATCGCGAGGCCCGCACCATTCCCCTATCCAATTTCCTCCTCAAGTAGTTTTTTGGCCCATGCCCTAAAATCTACCTTTTACCGCTCAAGCGTTCGCCGAGTTCTGCCCTATCGCACGCAGAGCTCGGCGTTTTGCTTCCCAACCCGTATACAGCTACAAAAAAGGAGCTCGCAAGCGCGAGCTCCTTCTAAGGGGCTAGATTGTAGTTTTAGCGCTAGTCCAGGTCGTCCGCGGCAAAGTTGTCAATCGGGGCGAAGGGGTCGGCCACGGGGACAACCTGATCAGCGACAGGCAGCGGCTCGGCGGCAGGCATGGTCACGGCAGGAGAAGCCGCGGAACCGACCGGCGTAGAAGCCAGCAGATCGGCCGGGAAGGAATTCTGAGCATCGTCCATAAAGTGCTGAATGAGCTTGAGATACTCGGCCTTGAACTCCTCGCGGGAAGCCTTCAGACGGTCAATCTCCTCGAGCTCGGCCTGCTTCTCGGTCAGGGCCTGACGGATGACCTCGCGGGCCTTGGCGTCGGCCTCGTTGCGGATGCGGTCAGCATTCTCGTTAGCGTCGTTGACAATCGCCTCGGCGGTCTGCTGAGCCGCGATGAGAGCGGCGGAAATCTGACGCTCCTGAGCGGAGAAATCGGGAGCGGGAGTGGCGACAGGGGCAGCCTGAGCGGCAGAATCCTGGGCCTGCGCAAGCTGAGCCTGCGTATCGGCAAGCTGCTGCTCGGTGGCGGTCAGGCGACCCTTAAGATCAACGATCTTGGCAAGCATAGCGTCGACCTCGGAGGACAGGGTCTCCAGGAAGACGTCGACCTCGGCGGGATCGTAGCCGCGCTTGGCCTCAGAGAAGGTCTGAGCCTGGATGTCAGCAGGGGTAATAGCCATAACAAGTTCTCCTTTATCATCGCCTTGGCGCTAAGCGCCCGACATAGGTTACTGAGCCAGTCCTATACGAGTATACCTATAAGTAGCTGCAGAATCAGCTTCTGCACCAACTGCAACGCAATAATCGCAACGACCGGTGAAAAATCGATACCGCCCATCGGCGGCATAAACCGGCGAAACAGGTTGAGCCAAGGGCCGCAAACGCTGTCGAGCACCGCCGCGATATCCTGTAGCAAACCACCCTGCTTCATGGGAATCCACGTCATAAAGCAGTAGACCACAATCAACGTGGAATAAAAATTAAACAGCGTGTTGACAAGCTGAACGATGGTGTAGATGTTGATGGGAATCTCCTCGCCTTGTCTTTACTTGAGGTAGCCGTCGGCACGGAGCTTCTTGAGGTCGGAATCCTTGACCTCGCAGCCGGCGGGCAGCACCATAAACACGCGATCGCCCACTTCTTTGACCGAAGCGCCCAGGCCGCAGGCAAAGCCATAGCTAAAGTCCAGGACGCGTTTGGCGACCTCGGTGCGAACGCCCACAAAGATCAGCGCGACAGGCTGCTTGGTACGCACGCGGCGCACGACCGTCTCCACGTCGTCATAGCTCTCCGGACGAAGAACGTAGGCCGGCAACTGAGGCGTGGCGTTGATGATATTGCTCGCATAGGCAGAGGCATCGCTCGGCGTTGAAGCAGGGGCGGGCACAGCGGCCGCGCGGACCCGAGCGTTCTCGGCGTAGCTTGACGGCGTGTCATAGGCGCCGGGACGATAACCGCCCGCAGCGGCATCCTGAGAGCGCGAAGGCGGATTGTACGTCGTAGCGTGACGGGAGTCGTCGCCGATCAGTTGACCGGAACGCGTGTACACAGCAACCGACTCAGCCTCTCCGCGGCGTGTCTGCCCCAGCAGTCCATTGCTCGGTTCATCTTGCGTGTAGAAGCCCTCGCCCGAAGCACCGCTGTAGCCGTTGTTCTGATAGCCGTCGTCATAGCCGTCATCGTAACCGTAGTCATCATCCTGGCCATAACCCTGGTCATAACCCTGCTGGCCGCCTAGGTGCATTTTATTTTTAATTTCGTCAAGGAAACCCATGGTTGTGTCCTCTCACGGTCTAATGCAGGCGCTCTGATAATCAGCGCGCACTTCAGGCTCTTATTTTACTTCAAACTCCGGGCTAAATACTACCCTGCCCAGGCGAACAAGCGTCGAGCCTTCCTC
The DNA here is from genome assembly GCF_050313495.1 of Collinsella sp. SGI.178. Taxonomy (NCBI): domain Bacteria; kingdom Bacillati; phylum Actinomycetota; class Coriobacteriia; order Coriobacteriales; family Coriobacteriaceae; genus Collinsella; species Collinsella sp. SGI.178. The sequence goes on from NZ_JBNPLM010000013.1 coordinate 29,536, forward strand.
AAGGGCAGGCTCAAAGTCCTCGCTCATGCCGCAAGAAAGCTCAGGCAGACACAGATCGGGGTGTGCCGTCTCCAGCTCATCCCTCAACTCACGCAGCCCGGCAAAGGTTCGGCGCGCCACATCCTTATTCCCCCGGGGCGCCATGGTCATAAGCCCCTGCACGCAAATTCCCTCAAGTTCCGCAAGCTCGCCGGCGGAGGCACGAACCTCATCGGGCGAAAAGCCGCCCTTGGACTCCTCGCCGCTTACATTGACCTCGATCAGCACATGCTGAGGACCGGCAAGCTCGCCCGCCTCAATCTTGCGGACGGCACGGCTCGAGATAGCCTGCGCCAAATGAAGCGACCCCACCGAATGAATCAGCTCGGCCGCACCCAGCACCGCATTGATCTTGTTGGTCTGAAGATTACCGATCATATCGAAGCGCACCTCGGGCAGCTCCGGATGCTCCGCCAGCCCCGTAAGCTTGCGAACAAGCTCCTGCGGACGGTTCTCGGCAAAATGACGATACCCTGCCTGGATGGCGGCAACGGTCTCATCGACGCCAACGGTCTTGGAGACGGCAATCAGACGTGCGGCATTGTGTGGACGGCCCGCGCGATCGAGTGCGGCATAAAAGCGTTCGAGAATCTGCTCGCGGCGAGCGCGCATCACGTTCAAATAATTATCCATTGCCAATCGCCTCCGCTAACAGCCATACAAGTAATCCCATGCTAACGCAAGAGCGCGGCCCTGCATGTGCAAGGCCGCGCTCACTTAGGTATTTACAATCTTTTGACGAACGGAGCTACCCTACTCCTCGTCATCCTCGGTATCGTCCTCGTCCTCGAGGTGCTCGAGCAGGTAGCGAAGACCCTCGCTCACCTCGTTAGCGGGCACCTTGGCAACAAAGCGCGCATCGACAGCGGGCCTCATGATGACGCCCTCGCCCGAAGGTACGCGCATGCTCTCGAGCTCATCCTCGTCCGTACGGGCGATATCGCCGGCGTTCATGCGCTGGCCGGTCAAAAGGAAGGTCAGACGGCAGGCGGCATCGATGGAAATCGAGGCGATGCGATCGAGGTAGCGCGAAACCATGATGGCGCGGCGCAGATCGTCATAGTTGCTGTCGTCGTCCATAAACTCGCCCGCGTCCATGCGGTTGAAGGTACGGAAGAACTTCTCATAGGCCGCATGCACCGGCTCGTCCTCGACGGCCAAGTTGCAGATGATGGACATGTCGTTGGTGACGAGCGCGGAAAGCGACGAGCCCAGCACCTGGTATACGGCTTCGGCCTCGGCCTCAACCGTACCGACGAGCTCCTGGGGCAGCGAGATATCGGCCTTGACCATATGACGCGTGGCACGGCAGATCTGGCGAACCTTATCGGTCATGCGCTGCAGGTTAAAGTCAACGTAGATGATCGTCTGCAGCAAGCGGAAGTCGGAGGCGACCGGCGACTGCGTAGCGATCAGGTTGTAGCACACGGCCTCCAGGTTGGCGCAGCGCGCGTCAATCGAAAGCGTGCGCTTCTTGGTCTTGGTGGCGAGCTTGCGGTCGTCGGTCACATAGGCCTTCACGGCGTCGTGAAGAGCCAGGTCTACAGCCTCGTAGATGCTCAACATCTCGTGACGAGCCTCGACGAGCTGACGGGAAAACAGTTTGCGCATGGTTCACTCCAATCAGTTGGGTGCGGTCATGCCGCCCGCACAGTGAATACGCACCGGACCAGGTCCGATCGGCTTGGGACTAGTCGCACCGATCAGCCAAAGCGGCCGGTGATATAGTCTTCCGTCCGCGAATCCACCGGGCTGGTGAAGATCGCGTCGGTTTGACCATACTCGATGAGCGTGGCGGGCTCGCCGGCAACCTCCTGCAAGAAGAAGGCGGTGTAGTCGCTAATGCGAGCTGCCTGCTGCATTGAATGCGTGACGATGATGATCGTCATCTCGGGCGCCAGCTCGGCCATCAGATCCTCGACCTTGGAGACGGACGTGGGGTCGATGGCGGAGCAGGGCTCGTCCATCAGAAGGACATCGGGCTGCACCGCGAGCACACGCGCGATGCACAGACGCTGCTGCTGACCGCCCGAAAGCGCCAAACCATCCTTGTTGAGCTGATTGGATACCTCTTTCCAGAGGTTGGCGCGCTTGAGCGATTCTTCCACGATGTCATCGAGGTCGCTTTTGCTAGTCACGCCCTGCAGACGAGGGCCAAAAGCAACATTCTCGTAGATGGATTTAGGGAACGGGTTGGGCTGCTGAAAAATCATGCCCACGCGGCGGCGAAGGTCGACCGGGTCGACGCCCTCGGCATAGATATCGTTGCCGTCGAGCGTCATGGTGCCCTCGACGCGCGTGCCCTCGATAAGGTCGTTCATACGGTTGATACAGCGCAAAAACGTCGATTTGCCGCAGCCCGAAGGGCCGATAAACGAGGTAATGGCGTTTTTGGCGATGTTGAGGTCGAGCCCCGTCAGCGCATGAAAGTCACCGTACCAAAAGTTGAAATCCTTGGCCGTGATGGCCGCTTGCTCCAGCGTGGGAGCGGACTGATAGACGGACATGGGACTCCTTAACTAGCGGCGCTTGCGCGACAGATAACGCGCAAACAGGTTGAAGGCCAGAATAATCGCCATCAGCAAAAGCGCGGTGCCGTAGGCTGCGTTCATGTTGATGCCGTCATTGGCAAGCAGATAAAGGTGAACGGTCATGGGGCGACCGGAATCGAGCGGCGAAATAGGCAGGTTAATGGCCTGGCCCATGGTGTAGAGCACCACGGCGGTCTCGCCGATGGCGCGACCGATGGCAAGTACGATGCCGGTGGCGATGCGGCCAAAAGCCGAAGGAAGCACGATCTTGGAGACGACCTGCCACTTGGTGGCACCCAGGCCATATGCGCCCCAACGGATATAGCGCGGAACGGCGCGGATTGCCTCCTCGGTGGTACGCATGACAATGGGCAGCATCAGAAGTGCGAGCGCCAGGGCGGCCGAAACCATCGAAAGACCCAGGCCCATGGCCTCGACAAACAAGGCGTAGCCAAAAAGGCCCATAACAATGGAGGGCACCGAGGCCAGGGCATCGGCAGCATAGCGAATGATGTCGACAACCTTGCCCTGCTTGGCATACTCGGCCAGATAGACCGCAGCCAAGACGGCAACCGGCGTGCAGATGAGCATGGCGAGCGCCGTCACGTAGACGGTCGAGACGATAGTGGGCCAAATGCCGCCCTCGGCGTTTACGCCCTGCGGCCAGCCAAAGATAAAGTCGAGCGAGATGTGCGGCAGACCGTTGATAACTACATAGGCGATGATGGCGACCAGCACCAGCGTGGTGATATAGGCCGCGGCGCGAAACACGCCGAGCATAATCTTGTTGGACAGATCCTTGTTGATGCGGCCCTTCTTACCATGGGAAAGGGCACGCTTGATGCGTTCGCGCGACGAGGTCGTATCGACCGTCGTGTCAACGGAATCGGACATAGCCTACCCCCTCTTCTTCTTGGAAATCAGACGGACGATGCCCACCAATGCGGCGGAAATGATAAACAGGACCACGCCCATGCCAAACAGAGCCGAGCGGTGCAGGCCCGAGGAATAGCTCATGTCGAGCGCGATCTGGCTCGTGAGCGTCGAGATGGGGCTCGAGATGCTGTCCGGGATGACCGGAGCGTTGCCAACGACCATGAGCACGGCCATGGTCTCACCGATGGCACGACCCATGCCCAAGACAATCGCATCGACGATGCCCAACTTGGCTGCAGGCAGCACGACCTTGTAGATGGCCTGCCACTTGGTGGCACCCATGGCATAGGATGCCTCGCGAATGCCCATGGGAATGGAATTGAGGGCATCGATGGTGAGCGTGGTGATGGTGGGAACGATCATGATGGCGAGCACGAACCACGCTGTCAGCGCACCAAAGCCAAGACCGCCGGTCAGCTGCGCGATAAACGGACGGATGATAACCATGCCAAAGAAACCGTAGATGATGGAGGGGATACCCGCCAGCAGGTCGACGGCGGGGCTGATGAGACTGCGCACGCGCTTGCCGGCGATCTCAACCAGATACACGGCCGTGCCCACACCCAGGGGCACACCCATGGCGAGCGCACCGACCGTCACCAGACCAGAGCCCGCCAGCAGCGACATGATGCCGTAGTGGCCCTCGGAGGGCGCCCACGTAAAGCTAAAGAAGTCCGCCAGACCGATGTCGGTAAAGACGGGCAACGCCGAGTACGTGGTAAAGACAAAAATCAGGATGACGGTGACGACCGCCAAGAACGCGCAAGCAAAGAAGATCCACTGCAGCGCCTTCTCTTTGAGATAGGTGCTGCGCGACACCAACGCCAACTCACGCTTTTTGGGCGCCTGAGCCTCTCGCTCAATCTGGGGGGTTTCCTGTGCTTCCATGCTACTCACTCCCCTTTCCGTCGTTGGTGACGGGAATAAAGCCCGCCTCGCGAATCTGCTTGTCCATCTTCTCCGACGTCACATAGTCAATGTAGTCCTGCGCACGCTGCGAAGGCGTACCCTTCACAAAGAAGTAAAGGTCGCGCGAGATGGGGTAGCCGCCACTTGCGACCGTCTTCTCGGATGCCTCGACATGGTTGACCGAAACAGCCTTAACCGAAGTCTTAGCGTTGAGGCTCTCGACAAAACCCAGCGAGATGTAGCCAATAGCACCACGCGAACGGGACACGACATCGCGTACCTGGCCCGTGCCCGAAAGAACGGCAGAGCGACGATCGAACGGCGTGCCGTCCATCACGATGGTACGGAAGGCCTCGCGCGTACCGGACGCCTCATCGCGGTTAATAACCTGAATCTTCAGGTCCTCTCCGCCGACTTCCTTCCAGTTGGTAATCTTACCGGCGTATATGTCGCGAAGCTGCTCGGTCGAGAGGTTGTCGACCGGATTATCGTCATTCACGATGACTGCGATGCCGTCGTGCGCGATTACAATCGGGGTCAGGCCCAGATTCTGCTCGTCGGCATTGAGGCCACGAGACGAGCTGGCGATATCAGCCGTGCCGTTGCTGACGGCCTCGATACCGGCAGAAGAGCCAAGGCCAGAGACGAGCACGTCGGTGCCGGTCTCCTCCTTAAAGCCCTCGGCCGCAATCTCGGCAATGGGAAGGCAGGTGGTCGAGCCGGCCACGGTGATAGAAGACGTGGAAGATCCCGAGGAGCAGGCACACAGCGTAAGCGTGAGCACTGCCGCGCTTAGGACCGATGCGATCTTTCTCATAGCATCACGCCGATCGCAGCATGGCGCCCACAGGTGCCGCCCTCGTTGCGGTAGGAATAAAAGCGGTCGTTCTGACGAACGGTGGAGAGCTTGGTGTCCACAATGCCGTTCGCTTCGACGCCGGCGTCCATCAGCGCCTCGCGAATGGCGGCGGAAAGATCGAGCATACGAGAAGCGGCAGCATCGATGCACGCGAACTCGGAGGCAAAGCGGTCCATAAGTTCTTGGGACACCTCGTACTCGTCACCCAGGATATGGGGCCCAATATAGGCAGAGATGTCGTCTGGCTTGCAGCCAGCCGCCTCGCAGAGCGCTTGGCACGCCTTGGCGGAAATGCGCGCAATCGTGCCCTTCCAGCCAGAATGCACCACGGCAAAGCCGCCGGGAGCCACCAGCACAACGGGAACACAATCGGCAAAGCAAAGCATCACGGGCACCTCATGCGCCGTGCAGACGAGGGCATCGCAGCCCTCGGCAATCTGCTCGCGAATGTTCTCGAGATCATCGGCGCCGTTCGAGGTCACCGTCACGACATTGTCACCGTGTACCTGATTGGGGACAAGCAGGTTGTGCTCGCACTCGGCGGCACCCATGGCCTCGAGTACGCGGCGACGATTTTCTTGAACGGCAAAGGGGTCATCGCCAACATGCGAGCCCAGATTGAGTGAGGAGTACGCATCTTCGGAAACACCGCCAGTGCGTTCGGTGAAGGCAAAGCGGACATCGTGCGTCGCGCCCTCTACCAACGTAACTCCATCATGGTCGACACGCGAAACGTTGTCCGCACGTGCTGCCATACTAAAGCCTCCTAATAACACGAGTATCGCGGCCAAGCCGCAGCAGTCCGTGCCATACGGCTGCCATACTTCTACAAAAGGATACCCGCAGCGGTAGGAACCAAACGTAAGGGGAACGTAAAGAGATTGGAGACTTTCGTTTACAAATGAGAAACAAAACGGGGTGCATCCAAATGGATACACCCCGTGCAGGTCGTTGAGAAAAACGAACTAGAAGCTACCACGCTTAAGGAAGTCGGGAAGCTCAAACTGGTCGTTACCAAAATTGGGAAGCTCCGTACCGCCGACATTGCGGGTCGGGGCAGACTGAGCCGAGCTTGCAGCGGGAGCGGTACGCTGAGGCTCGACAACGGAAGCCTTGCTCTGGGACTGCTGGGCAGCGAAGAGCTCGTCCTGACGGTTGACATTAGAGTCGGAGAAGCCCGTAGCGATAACGGTGATGCGCACCTGATCGCCCAGGGACTCGTCGACAACGGTACCGAAGATGATGTTGGCCTCGGGATCGACGGCGTTGGCGACAACGTCGGCAGCGTCGCTGATCTCTTGGATGCCCAGATCCTTGGAGCCGGCGATGGAGAGCAGGACGCGCGTAGCACCATCGATAGAGCTCTCGAGCAGCGGGCTGGAAATAGCCTGCTGGGCGGCGTCGACGGCACGGGTGTCCCCAGAAGAAGTACCGATACCCATCATGGCGGTGCCGGCCTGCTTCATGATGGTCTTAACATCAGCGAAGTCCAAGTTGATGATGCCCGGGACGGTGATGAGGTCGGTGATGCCCTGGGTGCCCTGGGAAAGGACGCCATCGGCAATCGCGAAGGCCTCGAGCATGGTGGTCTTCTTCTCGGCGATGTCGAGCAGCTTGTCGTTAGGGATAACGATCATGGTGTCGACGCAATCGGAAAGGGTCTTAATGCCCTCTTCGGCGCTCTTCTTACGCTTGCGGCCCTCGAAGGTGAAGGGCTTGGTCACGACGGCGACGGTCAGCGCACCGACCTCGTTCATCGCGATATCGGCAACGATGGGAGCGGCGCCGGTGCCGGTGCCACCGCCCTCACCGCAGGTGATGAACACCATGTCGGCGCCAGCGAGCGCCTCGGCAATGTCATCGCGGGACTCATCGGCAGCCTTGCGACCAACCTCGGGGTTGGCGCCAGCGCCCAGGCCGCGGGTAAGGTCGGTACCGATGTGGACCTTGATATCGGCATCAGAGATCGCGAGCGCCTGAGCATCGGTGTTGATGGCAACAAACTCGACGCCACGAATGCCCTCTTCGATCATTCGATTGACCGCGTTGGTACCGCCGCCGCCGACGCCGACCACCTTAATGACGGCAAGGTAGTTGTTGATCTCTGTCTCGTGCATGTCGGTCCTCCGAACAAAGGTTATAGCCATAGCATGGGTTGACCCCTGCGCACATTAACCTTCAGGTTGAAAGTAAATGCAAAGGTAAACCGTATTATGTTTGCACATTATGAACGTATCAGTCAAATAATTGACCGTGAAAACCAAACAAACCAGATAAACGGCGTGGTATGGCCCCTCAACAAAGCCACGCACCGACGCTAAGCGGTCGGTGCGTTTCTAAACGTATAGTTGCCGGGAGACCGAACGTTAATGTAGGTTACGCCCTCTACCTGCGACAGAAGCTTGGTCACGACGCGTTCCTTCTTGGCGATATCATCAGAATCGCCCAGCGAGACCTCAACGCCATTATCAAGATTCGCCGAGATGGCCTCGACCGAAGGTATAGAAATATCCTTGATCTGCGCCAAGAATTCGCCGGAAAAACCACGCACGTAATCCAGGCCCGCTTTAACGGCCTTGGAAGAAACAACCCGCCCCGAGACCGGCTCGACATCAGCCGAGACATCGGTAAGCAGCACGGCCCCGTAGTGCTTGGCCAGCGCCAACGCAGCATCGATACCGCTCAATGTGTTGGCGCCCTCACCCGAAGTGACGACATTTCCCTGGTCGTCCACCTCCACAGAGGTCGAAAGCGGTGCGATCCAGGTGTCATCGTCGCCGATGGCCCAGGCAAGATCGTCGGAACTTATATAAGCGATCGCGGTGACCTTGCGCTCCGTCGGCGTAATGACGAGCGTGTGGGGAAACTGCCGTTGAACGTCCACGCCCGAAACCCACGGGTTCTGCTTGAGATCTTCGGTAATCTGGTCGGGATTTACGTTGAAGAGCGATGTGTTCTCGGGCAGACTGATCAGCTGCATGGCATCGTGCTTGGTCACATGCTCGCTGCCCTCGATCTGAATATCGGTAGCGGCAAACAGGCCGGAATTGATAACGACGATGGCAACGACGGCAAGCACGGCCACAGCCGCCAAGATACCGCCCACGATTTTGCCCTTGCCCTTAACGGCAGAGGCGGCCTCGGACGTCTTACTCGCCATGGCGCCAAGCGACGACAGCGGATTGATACCCTTATTGGTCGCAGGTGCCTTAGTGGCGGGCACCGACGTCAACGAACGCGGCTTGGCAGCGCCCAACGTACGACCGGGATGCGTCGCTTTAGCCCCCAGCGAGGGCTTGGGCGTCACTATGGGCCGAGAGGGCTTGGCACCCATCGCCGACTTAGACGTCACCGAGGGGCGCGGAGCCGGGTGAACCGTCTTTTTTGCGGCAGGGCGTCCACCAAGTTGCGAGCCGACGACCGGACGTTTGGCGGACCGTACGGATCCAGCGGGCTTGGAGGACACAGGGGGCTTGCGTTGAGGCTGGACGGGTGCGCCGGAACGCCCTCCGGCGCGGCGGAAGGTAGGTTTCGATGCTCTAGAAGCCGAGGAATTTGACTTCCGGTCTGAGCTCGATGCCATACGCCTCCCTCACCTTTCCGTGCACATGCCTGATAACCGCGGCCACGTCATCGGCCGAGGCGGTACCGTTATTAACGATAAAATTAGCGTGTACGGGCGAAACTTCCGCACCGCCAACCGAAAAACCCTTTAATCCACAATCCTCAATCAGCTTGCCAACGCTCGCGTCGGGTGGATTGCGAAAGACCGACCCGCAAGAAGCGCGACCCATGGGCTGCGTGCGTTTGCGCCTCGTCAGGTACCGCTCCATACGCTCGCGAATGTCGGCCTTAGGCGCAGGCTTGAGCTTAAGCACGCACTCGAGAATAATCTCGTTACGCGGCAGGCTGCACTCACGGTAGCCCCAGGCAATCTCGGACCCCGCATAATGCTTAATGCCGGATGCCGGGTCAAACGTGACCACATCCTCGACAAGCGAACCTATCCACTCGGTACGCGTACCGGCGTTCATAGATACGGCGCCGCCGACCGAGCCGGGGATGCCAACCGCAAACTCAAGGCCCGAAAGCCCGCGCGACAGGGCATCGTTGACCAAACGTGCGAACATAACGCCTGCGCCAACGGTCAGCGTGCAACCGTCCTCGGCAACAACGGTGCGCTGAAACTCACGCCCCAGCGAAATGACGGCGCCGCGATAGCCCGCATCGGCAACGAGCAGATTAGATCCCTTGCCGATAATGACCCACGGCACCTGCTCACGGTCGAGTACTGCCACGGCACGACGAAGGGCATGATAGCTATGGCACGTCACGAAGAGGTCGGCCTTGCCGCCGATACGATAACTCGTATGACGCGCAAGGCGTTCATCCTCGACTACATCCGTGTCAATCATGCCCGAAAGCGCCATGACGGCGTTAAACAGACCCATAGGGGCTAAGCGTCTTTCTTGGCAGTCAGATACTCGATGAACTCAGGGCCAACGGTCGTAACGTCGCCGGCGCCCATAGTAAGCAGCAGATCGCCCTCACCTACCATCTTCTCGAGCTCACGATTGAGCTCGAGACGGCTGGAGCAGTACACGACCTCCTTGCCAGGGTGCTTGGCGCGCACAGTATCAGCGAGCATCTTGGAGGTTACGCCCGGAATCGGCATCTCGCCGGCAGAGAACACATCGATGAGCAGCAGCTTATCGGCATTGGCGAAGGCATCGGCAAAGTCATCGCACAGCGCCTGCAAACGCGAATAGCGGTGCGGCTGGAACACGACGTCAACATGCTTATAGCCCAGCGACGAGGCGGCGGCAAGCGTCGCCTTGATCTCGGTGGGGTGATGGCCGTAGTCATCGACCACGGTGATGCCGTCAATATCGCCCACATGGGTAAAGCGGCGGCGGACGCCCTCAAAGCTCGAAAGCGCCTCGGCTGCGGCATCGACGTCGAGACCCAGGACATGGGCAACGGTTAGCACTGCCGTGGCGTTGAGCATGTTGTGGCGACCGGGGTTGCTCTTGATCTCGACAGCATGCTCGGTCCCATCCTCAAAGCGAACGATAAAGTCGCTCTGAATGCCCTTGACATCCGGATGCACGCAGACGACGTCGTTGGTTTCGGCAAAGCCATAGGAAAGCACGTGGCGACCCGTCGACTTGGCGAGTTCGACCAGATGCGGGTCCTCACCGCAAACGATGACGGTACCGCCCTCTCCAACCAGGCCCATAAACTTGGCAAAGGTGGCCTCGATCTCCTCGATGCCCGAGTAGTGGTCGAGATGGTCGGCCTCGACGTTGGTCACGATGACCACGTTGGGGTTCAGGAACAGGAACGAGCTGTCGGACTCATCGGCCTCGGCGACAAAGTAGTCACCCGAGCCGTTCTTTCCGTTGGTATCGTAACCCTCGACGATACCGCCGATCAAAAAGCTGGGATCCAGACCCATGCGGTCGAGCATAGTGGCACACATCGAGGACGTCGTGGTCTTGCCGTGCGTACCGGCAACAGCGATGGTGGTGTAGCCGTGGCCCAGAGCCGAGAGCATCTTGGCGCGGGGCCACACAGGAATACCGAGCTCGCGAGCACGCACAAGCTCGGGGTTGGACTCGGGAATAGCGGTAGAGACCACGACCACGTCGGGCTTGACCTCATCGATCGTGGCGGCCTCGTGGCCCACATGAACCTTCACGCCAGCACGGGTAAGCTGACGAATGTAGCGCGAGGTCTTAAGGTCGGAACCGGTAACGGCATAGCCACGCTCGTGCAAAACGAGAGCGATGCCGCTCATGCCGGCGCCACCGATACCGATAAAGTGGGCGCTCTTGAACTCGGGCGCGGAGGTTGCAGTCTGGGAATCAGCCATGTGCTCGTGTACTCCTTGCGTAAACACTGCCTGTAACCCGTTAACTGTACCGCACCTACCGCATCCACGCGAGCGCAAGCTCGATATCCCGTCTAACTAACGCAAACCCTCTACCGCATCGGCCAAAAGTGCGGCGGCGCGGTCCTGAGCCAACCCGCGCGCCGCCTGACGCATGGCATCGCGCGCCGCGGCGTCATCGACCAGATGCAGCAGCTCCTCGGCAAACGCCGGAGCATCGATATCGGCATCGGCACAAAGCACGCCGGCACCGGCATCGACCAGATAACGCGCATTGGTCGTCTGGTGGTCGGCCGTGGCATGCGGATACGGCACGAGCACCGAAGGCACGGCGAGGGCGGCAATCTCGGCCACGCTCGAGGCGCCGGAGCGCGAGAGCACCAGGTCAGCTGCAGCTAGCATGTCGCCCATGTTGTCAATGTAGGGCTGGACGCGATAGCGCTTCGTCTCATCGGACGTCAGCGCCAAAGCACGCTCGGTGTCCTCAAAGCCGTCGGCTCCCGTCGAATGCAAAATGTAGAGATTCTCGCGGGTCAGCAGCTCACTCTTGAGCGAGGCTACGCGCTCGTTGAGATGCTGGGCACCGAGCGAACCGCCAAAGACGAGCAGCAGCACAGCGTCCTCGGGCATGCCAAGTGCCTCGCGGCCGCGGGCGCGATCGCCCTCAATGACCGAGCGGCGCAGCGGATTACCGGTCATGAGCACATGCTCGGGGTCGCCCTCGCGCTCAAAGACAGAGCGCGCAGCCGGCACCGAGATGCACACGCGGGCGGCATGGGAACTCATCATCTTATTGGCCAGGCCCGGAACAGAGTTCTGCTCGTGCAGCAGATACGGAACGCCCGCATCCTTGCACCAGCCCAGCAGCGGGACCTCGACGTAGGCACCAAAACCGATGGCAGCATCGGGCTTGCCAACCTTTGAGAAATGGCTGGCGAGCGATCGCTTAGCCTTATTGACGCGCCACAGCGAGCTCAGCGCGGTCCAAGGACGGGAGCGGTCGAAGCCCGTGACCGTGATAGGTACAAAATCAAACCCGGCCTCGGGAACCAAACGACCCTCGAGCTTGTGCGACTGGCCCACGAACACAACATGATGTCCGCGGTCGCGCAACTCCTCAGCCAAGGCAAGCGCAGGGTTGATATGTCCCGCCGTGCCGCCGGCTGCGATAGCAACGGTCATCTTATCGGTCATGAAAATCCCTTCGTACGCGCGGTCCCTGATCGTCGGTGCGCAGACGCGCCGACGGGTCCGAATTCAAATTGATTCGATTATATCCGCCGCCCGAGCTTCGGGGGTTCGGGCGTTGGGGACGCCCCTGCGGAGCCGTTCGCGGGCGCGGACGAGCCGCCGGCTCGGACGCAGAGCCATCCAAGACGGTAAAACCGTTGCGCGAAGGGCGATCGCCGCGCACATGGGGCACGCCGGCGGTGCTCTCGTCCATAACGGCAAAGCTCTCGCGGCGACGGTCGTACTCATCACGACGGGCGCTCTCGTGCGAGACGCGCAAGATCAGCCCCGCAAGCATAAGCGATACGATAATCGACGAACCGCCGTAGCTGATAAACGGCAGCGGCTTACCCGTCATGGGAAACACGTTGAGGATGCCCAGCGCATTGATCAAAAACTGTACCGCGAGAATGACCGCGGAACCCGATGCCATGAGCGCTCCGCGACGGTCCGCAGCCTGTTCGGCAATGCGAAACGCTGAGTAAATCAGCATCGCAAAGACCAGGAAGAGCAGCACGGTCCCGACAAAACCGACCTCCTCGCCGATAATGGCCAGAATATAGTCGTTGTGTGCCTCGGGCAGATACGAATACTTCATGGTGGAGTTACCGATGCCGCGGCCGAACAAGCCGCCCGAAGCAAACGCCATGATGGCAAGCGTTGCCTGATAGCCATCGCCATACTCGTCGGCCCAAGGGTTCAGGGCAACCTGAACACGCACCATGCGGTACGGCTCTGCAACAAGCGCAAACACACTCATGACAATGACGAGAATGATCACGCCGATGATAAACTTGGGGTCTAGGCCCGCAAATAACGCCATACACATGAGGGTCAGCGAGATGATCAAGACGGTGCCATAATCGGGCTGGATAAAGATCAAAAAGAGCGAAATGCCCAAGTAGACGACCATCTTACGAAGGAACTCGTTGATGTTGCCACCGGGCGAAAAGAAACGGTCGAGTATGATGGCCGAATACGCGATGGCAAACGGCTTTAAAAACTCAGACGGCTGGAACTGAATACCGGCGATGTTGAGCCAGCGCGTGGCGCCACGGCTGCCACTGCCGACAAGAAATACCGCAAACAGCAAGAGAATCATGCCGATAAGGAAGATCCTAAGTACATTTTCCCCAAACCAGCTGTCCGGCAAGACGCGAACGATCGCAACCATGGCAAGCACGCCAACCCCGGCAAAGGTAGCCTGTCGAACCAGGAAAAACGTCGCCGAGCCGTTCTCGTGCAATGCCTCGACCGATGACGCCGAGTACACCATCAGCAGCCCAAAGCACACTAAAGTAAACAGGCACGCCATGAATATCAAACGAGGGCGCATGATGCGGGCGGGGACGCCGGCAATATAGCGTTCGCTGAGCGTCTGCCCGCCGCGACCGGAACGCGGCGTACTGCGCTGCGAGGAAGCACGGTCCGAGTCGGGCCTCCTCATACCTTGTCGGGGGCTCTCCTCTCTCACCGGCGGCCCCTATTCCATTTGCGATTTCGCTGCGGCGGCAAGCTGGGCCACGTAGTCCTTAAACACGCGGCCGCGCTCCTCGTAGCCCGAGAACTCATCGAACGAAGAACAGGCGGGAGAAAGCAGGATCACGTCGCCTCGGCTCGACAGCGAACGGGCAACGTCGACGGCGTCGCGCAGGTCGTCAGCCTGAGCGATATCAACGTCACCATCGACATCGGCCTCGTCCATAGCGGCGGTAAAGCGCTCGCGCGCATCGCCAAAGCAGACGACCGATCGCACGTTGTCCATGACAACGCGGGCGAAGGACTCGAGTGGCGTGCCCTTATCGTGACCACCGAGCAGCAAGATCACGTCGTCGTCGGGAAACGCCGTCAGGGCCTTTTCGACCGCATCGGTGTTCGTTGCCTTGGAATCGTTGACGTAGCGCACGCCATCGATCTCGCCACAGGGCTCAACGCGGTGCTCCAGCGGCTGGAATGAGGCCAGGCCGCGACACACACCGTCGACATCGGCACCGACGGCCAGGGCAGCCGTGGCAGCGCACAGGGCATTGATGACATTGTGATGTCCGGAGATTTTGAGCTCGGACGTGGCGATGAGCGGGGTCTCGACGCCCTTCAGGCGAATGACCATCTTGCCATCACGCACAAATGCGGCGTCCTCGCCCGCAGGCTCGTCAAAGGCGACCTTGCAGATGCGACGACCCGGCGTGTAGACATACTCATCGAATTCATGGATACCGGCATCCTCGACGTCGATAACCACAAGGTCATCATCGACCATATTCTCGAAGAGCTTAATCTTGGCGAGCGCATAGTTCTTATGGCTCTTGTGCCAGCCCAGATGGTCGGGGGTGATGTTGAGCAGCACCGCCACACGGGGGTGAAGCTCCTGGGTCGTTGCGATCTGATAGCTCGAAAGTTCAGCTACAAACCACTCGTTATGCGCGCGGTCGTCGATTTCGTTCACCGGAGGCTCACCGATATTACCGACAGCAACGCTCGCCTCGCCCGCTGCCTTAAGCAGGTAGTCGGTCAGCGACGTGGTGGTCGTCTTGCCATTGGTGCCCGTAATGGCGATCCAATTTTGGGGAGACAGGCGGTAGGCAAACTCGGGCTCACCCATGATCTGGACAGCGTGATCGCGGCCAGCCTTAAAGAATGACGAGAACTCCGAGATGCCCGGACACGTCACGCATACATCAAACGCACCCTCGACCTGCTCGGTTCCGTAGACAAACGATGCCCCGCGCGCCTCGAGCGAGCGCGTGGCATCATTGGGCTCGGACGTGCCGCCACCGTACACGGTAACGGTACTCACGCGCTCGGGGTGCGCAAGCGCCCAGCGAGCGACATCTAGACCGGACTTACCTTGGCCCAAGACGAGCAGGCTAAAGGAATCTGCAAGAGGCATGAAAAACCACTATCCCAACTGGAAAAACAGGGCAAGGCCCAGAGCGCCAAAAGCGGCAGCGACAATCCAAAAACGGATGACGACCTTAGTCTCGGCCCATCCCTTCTTCTCGAAATGATGATGAATGGGCGCCATAAGGAAGACGCGCTTATGCGTAAAGTGGAAGTAGACGACCTGAATCATGACCGACAGGGTCTCGACGATAAACAGGCCGCCGATGATGAGCGAAACGACCTCGGTGTTGGTCATAATGGACGTGCAGGCAAAGGCCGCACCCAAGGCAAGAGAGCCGGTATCACCCATAAAGATGCTCGCCGGATAGCAGTTGAACCAAAGGAAGCCCAGGCAAGCACCAGCACATGCGGTACAGAAGATAGACAGGTTTACGTCACCGTGCAAAAACGCCATGGCAGCCATGGCAAGCATGGCAATCATGGAGGTGCCACCGGCAAGGCCGTCCAGGCCATCGGTCAGGTTCACGGCATTAGAAAGACCGGCGATCATCAGCCAGCAAAAGACGATGTAGAGCCACGGAAAGGTAAGGCCACCAATGGTGGTCGAGAAGATACCGAGGTCAATCGTCAGACCGCCGGGAAAACGAATCTCGGGGGCAACGCCGCACCAGCTGACGGCAAGCACGGTAAACGTGACGCAGATGATGGTGAGACCGATCATCTTGGCGTGGGGCGTCAGGCCGAGCGAACGACCGTGCGTGACAGAGGTCAAATCATCGATAAGGCCCAGAACGCCGGTTGCAAGCGTGGCAAGCAGCACGAGCACAAGCTCGGTGGTGAGCTTGCCCATCAAAAGACACGTCAGCGAAACGGCTACGAGAATGACAACGCCGCCCATGGTGGGCGTGCCCTGCTTAATCAGGTGGCGTTTGGGTCCATCGGCGCGGACCTGCTGGCCGATACCCTCGACCTTAAGAAGCTTGATCCACCACGGCATGAGCAGCAGCGCAATGGCGGCGGCGATGCCAAGTCCCAAAAAGGCCTGGTATGTAGGATACGCGGGGTTCCCGAACATGGGCTAGCACACACCTTCCACAAAGCGGTCGAGCTCGACAAAGCGAGAGCCCTTGACCAGCACAACGTCATGTTTCTCAAGTGCGCCGGCCATACGGTCGAGCACCTGCTGATAATCGGAGAACACCTGGATGCGGTCCTCGTCCATGCCCATCATGCGCGCGGCTTCGGCCATACGAGCGGCCAGCTCACCGCCCACGCACGCCAGCATATCGAGCTTCTTAGCCGCGGCATAGGCGCCCACCAGCTCATGCATGCGGGGGGCCTCGTCGCCCATTTCGCCCATCTCGCCCAGAATCGCCATTCGAGAGCCAGAACACGAAAGCGAGCACAGCAGGTCAAGGCCAGCAGCCATGGATTCGGCGCTGGCGTTATACGAGTCGTCGATAATGCGGGCACCGCTCTTGGCGTGTTTAATCTCCTGACGATGACCGGTAATCGCGATACCCCTAAAGGCAGCGTCGATCTGCTCGGGAGTCACACCCAAACGATAGGCAACTGTGGCGGCCTTAACGGCATTGGGAACGGACTGGACGCCGGGAATGGCGAGCATGGTGTCAACGGACTCACCCATACCAAAGTCAAGCGTAAAGACCGGGCGGCCCTCGTCATCAATGTGAATGCCGCGGGCGCAAACCTCATCAACATCCGAAACACCCGCCAGCATCACGTCGATACCCGCGGGCTCGGCAAACGTCTCACGAATGAACGGGGTGAAGTCGTCTTCGCCGCCCAAAACCAGCAACGGGAGAAGGTCGTCGGCGGCACACATGCCCCCAACAATCTCGGACTTAGCGCGGGCGATATTCTCGCGACTTCCCAGGATTCCAATATGAGAGGTGCCGATCTTGGTCACGATGGCAAGGTTGGGATTGGCGGACCGAGAAAGGCGCTCGATCTCGTGAAAATGGTTCATACCCATCTCGAGAACCAGCACCTCGGTGTCGGCAGGAGCGGCCAAAACCGTGAGCGGCATACCGATCAGATTGTTGAAATTACCCTTGGTGGCCCAAACGCGATAGCGCTTGGCAAGCACTGCCGCAAGGACATCCTTGGTCGTCGTCTTACCGATAGAGCCGGTAATGCCAACCACGAGGCAGCCAAGCTGCGTGCGATAGGCATGTGCCAGGCGCAGCAAAAATTCCTCGGGATCATCGGTGTGTAGGATGGCGCAGCCCTTACGCTGAGCCAGCGATACAAGCTCGGCGTTGGGCTCGCGCGTCATCACAACAGCGCCGGCGCCCGATTCGATGGCGCGGGAAGCAAAATCGTTGCCGTCGACTTTTTCACCCGGAAAGGCAACAAAAATCGTGCCTTCCTCAACCTGGCGCGAGTCGATAACGCACCCACGGCATACCCGATCGGCTTCTCCCGTCACGGTCCGGGCCCCTGTTGCGGCCGCGAGGTTGTTGACGGCGATCTCTATCATTGCAGCTCCCCTGTAAACCTAATAATGCTATCGGCGTATTGTATCCCAGCGCCGCGCATGCGTGGTGCAGGGCATGTGAACACCCTCCAGATTAATCGACAGCCCTTTCCAGGATTGTAACCCCCTACTTGGTGCGTGGGATACCCAACACATCGAGCGCGTTAGCCATAATGACCTGGAACGGCACGGCGGCGGCATCCGAACCGCTCGGCGTTCCGTCGAGCGTGATATAGCACAAAACCTTGGGTGCTTGCGCCGGGGCAAACCCCATAAAGGACGACATATAGCTCGCTTTGAGGTAGCCGCCTTTTTCATCGGCGCGCTCGGCCGTACCGGTCTTACCCGCCACGTCGTAACCGTCGACGGCGCCCCCGACACCCGTGCCCTCGGAAACGACCGTCTGCATGCACGATATCACCTGGGCGGCGGCGTCCTCAGAAATCGCCTGCTCGCCCTCGCCCCAGTCCTTCTCCTCGCCTTTGCTGGATTTATAAAAGTGCGGCGTCATCATCACGCCGTCGTTGGCAATGCCGCCCACGGCGCGTGCAATCTCGATCGGCGAGACAGACAGCGCTTGGCCAAAACTCATCGAGCCCAACGTGGCACCGTCATACTGGTCACGCTCCTTGACAATGCCAAGGCTCTCGCCGGGAAAATCGATGCCCGAACTGTGTCCAACGCCCCATTTGTCCACGTACGCGGCAAAATCGTCCGCGCCGATCTTATGCCCGACCAATACAAAGCCAACATTGGATGAGCGGCGCATCATCTCGCGCACATCCATGGTCATGGCGTAGTCACGCTTATCGGCATCGGTGACGGTATCGTCGCCGACTTTAATGCTCGCCGGCACCTCAAACGACGTACTCGAGCGCACGACGCCCAAGTCGAAACCCGCACCTGCAACGAGCGTCTTAAAGACCGAACCGGGTTCATACGCATCGGTGACCAAGCGCAAGTTCATATCCTCGGTCTTGGCGTTCTCCAGATCGGTCGGGTCGTAGGTCGGATACGAACAGGCGGCCAGAATCTCGCCGGTAGTAGGGTCTGTCACCAAAGCCGAACCGTTCTTGGCTTTGGTCTTCTCAACCGCCTCCGCCAGAGCGTCCTCTGCTGCACGCTGGATATTGACATCCAGCGTCGTCACGATGTCAACGCCATCGATGGCGGCAACCTTTTTATAGGCGCCACCCGCAATATAGCTATCGTCCCTCGCACGCTCTCGTACCAGCGTGCCGTTTGTTCCGGTCAGCAATTTGTCATATTGCTTTTCAAGGCCCGTTAGGCCCACGTTGTCAACGTTCACCACGCCTAGAACCTGCGAAGCCAGATTGCCGTATGGATACACCCGCTTCATCGCCTGCTCAAAGAGCACGCCGGGCAGATTTTTCTTCTTCAATGCCGCGGCATCGTCCTCGTCCACCTGGCGCTTGATATACACCCAGGTGCCATCGGACTGAACCAGCTTGCGGCAAGTCTTCTTATCGATTCCAGTCGCCTTAACCAAGGCCGATACCGTTTTATCGACATCCTCGATCAGCTGTGGATTCACGGCGACATTGCTGCACTCGACCGACGACGTCAGCACGTTGCCGTTTCGGTCGTAGATCGTGCCGCGTTTGGCGTAAAGCGTCTCCGCAAGCAGGCGTCGAGCATCGGCGCGCCCGCGCAACTCATCGGCATTTACAATCTGGTAGTCGGCAAGGCGGATGGCGCCCGCAGCCAGGCCCAAACCGATACAACCCATGACGACATTACGGCGAGGCAATGGCGTCCCCGTAAGCCATTCGGTCGAAGATCGTCTATTCGATCTGCTATTGCGTACTTGAGGGTCATCCGAGCCGCGAAGGCGCGACGTTGGGTCGTTGCCACGATTCGACCCCAAGTTGTAAGATGACCGACCCGATCCTTGATAACCAGAACGTCCCCGCGAAGAGGGACGTCCCTGCCCGCGACTTCCGTCTGGACCGCGGCGATAATCATTTGTCATACTCAGCTACCGTCTTATTACTGGACAGCCGCAGCCGAGCTAGCGCCCGCGGCTGCATCCTGCGAAAAATCAAGTGTAACGCTCTCGCTGGGCTCCACCATGCCATAAGCGCCCGCAAGATCGCGAATGCGCGTATCGGCACCATAAACAGAGTGCATGACCTCAAGGTCAGAGCTCTCATCGGTCGCCTTCTCGAGCGTGTTGGTAAGCTCGGCGTTGCTGTTGAGCACCTGGGCCGTAACGCTTGCAAGCGCCACGCGGGCGACGCCAATCGTCATGAAGATAGCCGCAATGATGCAAAACGTTTTAAGAACGCTCATGAAAACCGGGCTTACCGCCTGGTTTGCCTGACGGCCCGCGCCCGTGTAGACATCAAAGCGCGGTGTGCGCTGCTCACGGGGAGCAGCGGGCGCCTGCGGTGCCTCGCGGTAGGCGGGCATGGCGTTCATATCATAGGCGAGTGCTGCGTTTGAGGTGTTGTAGCCCATGATATGCCGCCTCCCATCCCGAGTACGTTGGTAGTGTGTTTAAGCTTCGTTTATGGTGCGAGCGGGAGGTCCAATATCGCGCGCGTAACGCTACAAGCGCTCCGCCACGCGGATTTTGGCTGATCTCGCCCGAGGGTTGCGCGCAACCTCATCGGGTTGGGCAACCAAGGGTTTGCGGGTGATGACCTTGAGTATCGGCACGTTGCCGCACACGCACACCGGAATCTCCGGCGGACACGTGCACCCCTGGCTCATCTCCTTAAAGTGATTCTTTACGATACGGTCCTCGAGCGAGTGATACGAGATGACGCAGATGCGTCCGCCCGGGTTGAGCCACCTGGTGGCGGCGTCAAGTCCTCTCTCGAGCACATCGAGTTCATGATTGACCTCGATGCGAATGGCCTGGAAACTTTTCTTGGCCGGGTGTCCGCCATGCCGACGAGCGGCAGCCGGAATGCCAGCCTTGATGATCTCGACAAACTGACCGGTGGTTTCAATCGGTTCGGACTCGCGTCGACGCACGATCTCGCGTGCGATCTGCGAGGCGAACTTCTCTTCGCCATAGACGCGTAGAATCCGGGCGAGGTCGTGTTCGTTATAGGTGTTGATGACCTCAGCTGCGTTTAGGGTGTTGTTACCCGGATCCATCCGCATGTCCAATGGGGCATCTTCGTTATACGAAAAGCCCCTGCCAGGGATATCGAGTTGCGGTGACGAGACGCCCAAGTCGAACAGGAAGCCATCGACCCCGGGCACCTCGGCCGAGCAAAGCAGCTCGTCCAAGTCGCCAAAGTTACCCTTCAGCAGCTGATGCGGGACGCCGGGGACCTCGCGGTCCAGACGGGCACCAGCGGCCTCGAGGGCCATGTCGTCCTGATCGACGCCAAGCAAAAGACCCGTCTCCCCCACCTGCGCGGCCATCTTTACCGAATGACCGGCACCGCCAAGGGTGCAATCGCAGACGACAGATCCGCTCTTTAGCTGCAGCGACTCAAGCACTTCGCCGAGCATGACAGGTTCATGCCGATATTCTTGTGTCAAGATCCCACGCTCCATCCGTTACTCATGCCTTGCCCTTACGAGAAGAAGAGGTCCAGCAGAGCCTCATCGTCATCGTCCTCATCGGCCGTAGCACGGTCCCAAACCTCGAGGTGGTCGTAGTTGCCCACAACCGTGACCTCGCGGTCGAGGTTCGCCTGCTTGCGGAGAGACTCAGAAAGACCGATACGACCGGCGCTGTCCACATCCATCGAGGTGGTGCGCTTGTTGATCGCCCTCATGAGTTTCTGGTCGTTGATGTCACGCGGGTTAAAACCCTCGTGGCCCTCACGACCCGCGAAGAGTCCTTCGACCCACTTATCGAAGGCCTCGGCAGAGAACACGTACAGAGCATCGACATCCAGGGCTTTGAACACGCGAACATGCTCTCCAAGCTCCTCGCGAAGGGGTGCAGGCAGGGACAGACGACCTTTTGCATCGAGATTGCGCTCGTATGCACCCGTCATTCCCATGTGCGCCCTCCCCTCGGTTACTCAGATGGCACGTACGCGGGGAACCACCCCGCCTGTCGACGTCATTAATAATATGGGGAACTGCCCCATTTTTCAACATCTTTCCCCACACCTTCCCCCATAACACCCCACCACTCCACCCTCTATATGCTGTAAAACACCCTCGTTCATATGTTCGAAAACACAATATGTTGTGTTTACAGCAAAGCCGGGATGCCATCTGTAGCAGCCCGGCTTTCAACCTCAACCTTCAAGTTGACCTTGAGGCGAATTTTGTGTCCCTTTACGCACCGTTCACATCGCCCCCCCAAACTTCCCCGCCAACGTCACGCGCGACCCACCGGCGCATCGGCGCAAGACAAAAGATGGGGCGGACCCCAGATTGCCGATACGCGCACAAAACCGCGTCACGACAACCTGGGGTCCGTCCCCCATTAGTTGTAAATATGCAGGTCAAAGAGTCGCTAGCGATGCGCCAACGGATGAGCCGCCAGGTAGACCTCGGTCAGCTGCGTGCGGTCGACATGCGTGTAGACCTGTGTGGTCGAAATGTCGGCATGTCCCAAAATCTCCTGTAGCACGCGCAGGTCGGCACCGCCCGCAAGCATATGGGTCGCAAAGGAGTGACGCAAGGTATGAGGATGAAGCCCCACCAGTCCCACCTGACGCCCGTATCGCTCGCATATGACATGAACACTCTGACGCGACAGGCGACCACCGTTCTTATTTAAAAAGACTGCCGGTGTCTTTGACCCGCGGGCATGAGCGGCCAGGCGCCGACGCCCATCAGCAATATATTGAGCCATAGCCCGTGCGGCACTTCCCACGAGTGGGGCAAGCCGCTCCTTCGAGCCCTTGCCGCGCACCAGCACAAAGCCGTCGTCAAAATGAACGTCGCCCACATCGAGCCCCACCAACTCGCTCACGCGCAGGCCACATCCATAGAGCACTTCCAAAATGGCATGGTCCCGCAAACCCATCTCCCCTTCCGGGAAATCTTGGTCGAGGAGCGCCGAGACATCCCCTACCGAAAGATACTCCGGAAGGCGCTCCGCCTTTTTGGGCAGGCGCAGTGCAGCCGTCGGGTTTTGGGCGACGATCCCATCGCGAACCAAAAAGGCATGCAAGCCTTTCACGGCCGCAACTGCACGCTCCACCGAGGCATCGGAGTAGCCCCCGTCGCGCCGATCACCGACAAAACCCTCTATTATCTGACGGTTCACGCCTTCAAAGGACTCAACACCGGCCCGCTCCAGGTAGGAACAGTAAGTCGTCAAGTCACGACGATATGCCGCGATCGTATTGCGCGCCAAGCCTCGCTCGACCGCAAGGTAATCAAGATACTCCCCCGTCACCGTATCGAGCAACGAGGGAGTATCTTCGGTATGTCTTTCGTTCGCTGACACCCTTAGTCCGTCGCGAGGTTCATGGGCGTCACCTGCAGGCGATCGACACCCTCGTGCTGGCCAATCGAGGCGCGCACGAACTCGCGGAACAGAGACTGCGGCTTGGTCGGACGGCTCTTAAACTCGGGGTGGGCCTGGGTGGCCACATACCACGGATGCACGTCACGCGGCAGCTCGACCATCTCGACCAGACGCTCGTCAGGCGAAAGACCCGAGATAACCAAACCCGCGTCCTCGAGCTGGTCGCGGAAGGCATTGTTGAACTCAAAGCGATGACGGTGGCGCTCATAGACAAGCTCCTCGCCATAGGCCTCGCGCGCAAGGGTATCGGCAGCGAGCTTGCACGGATAGGCGCCCAGGCGCATGGTGCCGCCCTTCTCGGTCACGTCCTCCTGCGAGCTCATCAGGTCAATTACGCTAAACGGACCGTCCGGATCGAACTCGGAGGAGCTAGCGCCGGCAAGGCCGACCACGTTGCGGGCAAACTCGCACACGGCGACCTGCATGCCCAGACAAATGCCCAGATACGGAATCTTATGCTCGCGAGCAAACTCGGCAGCAAGAATCTTGCCCTCCAGGGCACGCTTGCCAAAGCCGCCGGGCACCAAAATGCCCGATGCGTCGCCTAACACCTCGGAGACGTTCTGCTCGTCGAGGCTCTCGCCGTCGACCAGCTGCACGTCCACATGACGATCATAGAAAACGCCTGCATGATGCAGGGCCTCGATGACCGACAGGTAGGCATCGGGGAGCTGGGTATACTTGCCCACAACGGCGATCTTGACCTTGTCGGCATGGTGGTTGGCATGATTCTGTTTGCGCAGGAACTCGTTCCACTCGCTCATGTCGCGCTCGCGCGGGTCCAAGCCCAGGCGCTCGCAAATGCGCAGGTCAAAGTCCTGCTCGGCGAGCAGCTGCGGCACATCGTAAATACTCGCGCAATCTTCGTTGGTAAAGACGCAGTCGGTATCAACGTCGCAGAAGCTTGCGATCTTGCCACGGATGGCATCGTCGATATGGTGATCAGAACGCAGCACAATGATGTCGGGCTGAATGCCAAAGCTGCGAAGCTCCTTGACCGAATGCTGCGTGGGCTTGGTCTTGACCTCGTGCGCGGCGGCGATATAGGGGACGAGCGACACGTGGATGTAGCAGACGTTCTCGGGACCGGCCTCTTTACGGTATTGGCGGATGGCCTCCACGAACGGCTGCGACTCGATATCGCCAATCGTGCCGCCCAGCTCGGTGATGACCACGTCGGAACCGGTCTGCTCCTCGATGCGGCGGAACTTATCCTTAATGGCGTTGGTGACGTGCGGAATCACCTGAACGGTGCCGCCTAAAAAGTCACCGCGACGCTCGCGGGCAATCAGGCTCTTGTAGATAGCGCCGGTCGTAAAGTTGGAATCACGGGTAAGATTCTCGTCAATAAAGCGCTCATAATGGCCCAGGTCCAGGTCGGACTCGTAGCCATCCTCGGTCACGAAGACCTCACCATGCTGAAACGGGCTCATGGTGCCGGGGTCGACGTTCAGATACGGGTCGGCCTTCTGCATCGTCACCTTGTAGCCGCGTGACTTGAGCAGACGGCCCAACGAGGCCGCGGTGATGCCCTTACCCAAGGACGAAACTACGCCGCCGGTTACAAACACATGCTTGGTCATATTGAATTACCTGCGCTTCCCGTAGAAGTTTTCCATTCACATCTTACGGGTCTTCATTGTAATACTCGAAAAGCAAGCCGCTCGCTATTTTTCACCCGCATGCCCGCATTTCTCCATCTCGAAACAAAACACCGCCCAAGTAGCTTTGGGCGGTGCAGGCTCGTCGAAACTGCCGTGTTGTTACCGATCGGCAGTCTCATCCTTCAACATATCTTGAACAAGCATGCCGGCACGAACACCCTTAAGGTACCACTCGCCTCGCCCGGTCAGGCATATGCCGTTTGCAAGCTGGCCGCCATCATCGTTATAACGAGAAACGACCTCGATAAGGCCATCAGAATCCAAACGGTCGATTGCAGCGCGGGCACGATACGGCGAAACCCCTACGCACTCGGAGAGTGTCTTGCGCGAGAAACCGTACGGCACACCGTTTCCCTTAGATTGCCGAGCAATCTCCATCAGCACCAGCACCTCGACACGCTTCATATCGTTGACACTCGCACGACCCTTGCCCGCCATGGCAGCCTCCTCAAACCGAGCACGAGCATCAAAAGCACCGCGCATGACCGGCGCATCCCTCGATGGCCGGCAACATCCATCATGGGTAGCCCCGCAAAAGATGTATCCACTGAGGTAATTGTATACCGCGCAAATCGCTTTTGGGCAGGTAAACGGCCTAAATTTCGGCAAATTAAGCCCTAAAAACCCCTAAGTGCCGCATCGGGTGCGCACTCCGATGCGGCGTCTCATCTCAATCTTAGCGATGGAAGAAACCGCGGCGCTCAAACTTGGGCTCACAGCACACGTTAATGCCCAGCTTGCGCAGCACCGTCTCGTCCGTAGGCGAGATAATCACGCTAAAGAAGGCGTCGCAGCCGCGCAGCTGCTCAAGACCCGAAAGAACACGAGTAGCCGTCTCGCTCGTGGCCGAGGTGATAGAGAGCGCCATGAGCGTCTCGTCGGTGTGGAGACGCGGGTTTTTGCTGCCAAGGAAATGCGTCTTGAGCTTGCTGATAGGCTCAATCGCCTCATCGCTGATGACCTCGAGCTCAAGATCGACGCCCGAAACATGCTTAAGCGCGTTCATGATGAGCGAGCTCGCGGCACCCAGACGCGTTGAGGTCTTTCCGGTCACTACCGAACCGTCCGGCATCACCATGGCACCCACGGGACCGCCCGTCAGTTGCTCCCTGGTGAGAGCAGCCGAGCGTGCCGGCGAATAGTTCTTGTCGATGCCGGCTTTTTTCATAATGAGTTTGAGACGGTCGACCTGCTCATCGCCCACGCCAGTACGGCGCACGCTTTCAACCGCGGCAAAATAGCGGCGCACGATCTCCATCTTGGAGGCATCTCGGCATGCATCGTCATCGGTAATGGCAAAACCGACCATATTGACGCCCATGTCCGTGGGGCTCTGATAGGGGCTCTCGCCCAAGATCTTTTCCATCAGGGCGCGAACAACCGGGAACGCCTCAACGTCTCGGTTGTAGTTGACCGTGGTCTTGTTATATGCCTCAAGGTGGAACGAGTCGATGATGTTGGCGTCATCGAGGTCTGCCGTGGCAGCCTCATAGGCAATGTTCACCGGATGCGTGAGGGGGAGATTCCAGACCGGGAAGGTCTCAAACTTGGCATAGCCGGCAGCGGTGCCATGCTTGTGCTCGTGATACAGCTGCGACAGGCAGGTGGCGAGCTTACCCGAGCCAGGGCCGGGCGCCGTCACGACAACGAGCGGACGCGTGGTCTCGACAAACTCGTTCTTGCCGTAGCCTTCATCAGAAACGATCAGGTCGACATCGTGCGGATAGCCCTCGATGGGATAGTGCAGCTTGGCGGGAATGCCGAGCGCGTTTAGACGATTGCGGAAGACGTCGGCAGCGGGCTGACCGGCATACTGCGTGATAACCACAGCGGCAACGGCAAATCCGTTCCCGCGGAACAGATCGACCAGACGCAGGACGTCCTCGTCATAGGTAATGCCCAAGTCGCCACGGGCTTTGTTCTTCTCGATATGGTTCGCATTGATTGCGATGATGACCTCGACGTCGTCGGCAATGCTCTTGAGCATGCGGAACTTGCTGTCCGGTTCAAAACCCGGCAGCACGCGGCTCGCATGATAGTCATCGAACAGCTTGCCGCCAAACTCCAAATACAGTTTGCCGCCAAACTGCGAGATGCGCTCCTTAATGTGAGCAGCCTGCAGCTCGATATACTTCGCGTTGTCGAAACCCTGGCGCATGTATGGCTCCCGTCCCGTTTCCATTTAATGTCCTAGGCGATTATAGCGGAGCAGACCCTCCCCCACCGACGAGGCCGGGGCAGCTAATTTG